>JAHWJY010000217.1 GCA_019348135.1 Actinomycetota bacterium | reverse complement strand
AGAGCTCAGCAGAGAGCTCGCAGACGTCGAGTGTCGTAGGAGGCACCCCATGAGCACCATCCTCCAGGAGCGGACCGGGACCCCGACCGAGGTCGTGGCCCCGGAGCTCCGTCTCTCCCTCAGCCACCGGCTGTTCACGGCGGTCGCCGTGTTCGCCATGGTCGTCGGGGCCGTGTCGGTCCTCGGTGGACTGGGCGGCGCGATCTACACCTACCAGCAGGCTGCGGCACAGGACGTCACCACCCCGGACGACGCCCGGTTCCCCGAGGTGCCGGTGCGGGGTCCGCTGTCGATGTGGGCGCAGTCCGACATCATCACGCACCACCAGCTCGACCGCACCGAGGGCCGGTACTACGCCCAGATGGAGCGCGAGGTCCCGATGGTCGACGACGCCGGTGAGCCGGTGCTCGACGAGGCCGGCGAGCCGGTGATGGGTCCGAACGAGGCGCGTGCGAGCTGGCTCGACGCGACCACGCTGACCACGTCGCTCGGTCTCGGGATGCTCGCCTACGGCCTGTCGGCCTTCGCGGTCGCGGCCGGGCTCGTGATGCTCGCCCTCGGGTTCGTGGTCCGGAAGCTGCGGTCCGTCCCGGTCGCCGTTCACTGAGGCGACCCCGCGAGCGGCCCCGGGTCCCCCCGCCCGGGCCGCTCTGCGCGAGACCGGGGGACCGGAGGTCCCGCGGAGACGTGCCCATCGGCCCTCGCTCCACCGCGGTCACCGCGCGTTCACTGGGCGGACACCGAAGGAGCCACGCCATGACCATCCCGGACCAGCAGGCTCCCATCGACCGCAGCCCGACCATCCTGCCCGTCAACCACCGACTCGACGGCTGGCGCATCGTCTTCCGCACCACGTTGGGGTCCAAGCTCACCCTCGCCACGATGGGGCGCCCGTTCGCCTTCGAGGTCGACGGCTACGACGCCGCGACCCGCACCGGGTGGAGCGTGTTGGCCCGGGGGACCGCCGAGGCGGTCTGGTCCCGCGACGCGGGGGCCCGGCTCGAGGAGCTGGACCTGCAGCCGTGGGCCGACGTCGTGGACCGCGACCGCTGGATCGCCGTCCACCCCGACGAGATCACGGGCCGTCGCATCGTCCCGCGTCCGTGGGAGGTGCCGACGTGACCGGACGTGTCTCGGCTTTCCTCCCCGTCGTGGGGGACCACGATGTGCTCCGGGAGCGCTTCTCCGGTGATCCCGGTGCCTGGCTGCCGGCGGCCCGGGCGTGTGGCCCCGAACGGTGGAACGTCGCCGTCCGCTACCGCGGGCTGACGCGTCCCGTGGAGGCGCACCTGGGCGGCCTCTGGCGCGTGGGGTCGACGCAGTGGCGGTCGCTCACCTGGCGGCCGGTGCCGGGGGACGGCGACGTCGCGGCGCTGGACCGGCTGCTGCCGACGCTCGCGGCGGAGCTCGGGCTCTACACGCGCAACGGCGACGCCTCCCTGGTCGTGACCGGGATCTACGAGCCCCCGGGGGCCAGGCTCGGGGAGCTGGCCGACGTGGTGCTGCTGCACCGGGTCGCGGAGCGCACCGCGGCGGCCTTCCTCGCGGACATCGCGCCGCTGCTGGGTCAGGTCCCCGTCACCGCCTGATCAGGTCCCGAGGGGGACCCGCCAGGTGAGCAGGGTCCCGCCGAGCTGCGATGGCCCGATCTCGGACGTCCCGCCGAGCCGTTCGGCGCGCTGGCGCAGGTTGACGAGGCCGAGACCCGACCCGGTGCCCTCGCCGGGCCCTCGGCCGTCGTCGGCGACGTCGAGGACCAGCGCCCCGGACGAGATGGCGACGGCGACCTCGACCCGACTGGCGTCGGCGTGCTTCGCGACGTTCGTCAGCGCCTCACGGAGCACGGGCGGGACGTGGTCGGCCACCGTCGGGGTCACGGCCGTGTCGACCGGGCCGATGAAGCTGATGCGGGGCGCGAAGCCCAGCGTCGGCTCGAGCTCGCCGGCGAGGGCGAGCAGGCGCCGGCGCAGGCCGGCTCCGACGGCGTCGCCGGTCTGGAGCTGGAAGATGGTCGAGCGGATCTCGCGGATCGTCTCGTCGAGGGCCTCGACGGACTCCTCCACGCGCGCGAGGACCTCGGGTCGGTCGTCCAGCCCACGGGACAGCGCCTGGAGCCCGAGTCCGGTGGCGAAGAGCCGCTGGATCACGTTGTCGTGGAGGTCGCGGCCGATGCGCTCCCGGTCCTCGAGCACGCTGATGCGCCGGATCTCCTCGTGCAGCCGGACCCGCTCGACCGCGGATCCGGCGATCGCGGCGAGGGCGACGACGAGCTCCTCGTCGGTGTCGGTGAAGCTCGCCTGCCCCTCCTTCTCGGTGAGGTAGAGGTTGCCGAACACGGTCCCCCCCACCCGGACCGGCGCGCCGAGGAAGGACCGCATCGGCGGGTGGCCCTCGGGGAAGCCGTACGAGTCGGGGTGGTCGCTGAGGTCGTCGAGGCGCAGGGGGTGGGGATCGTCGATGAGCAGCCCGAGGATGCCGTGGCCCTCCGGGAGGTGTCCGATGCGCCGGACGAGCTCGGGCCCGATGCCCTGGTAGACGAACTCGGACAGGAAGGTCCGGTCGTCGCCGATCACCCCGAGCGCCCCGTACCGCGCCCCGGAGAGCTCCATGGCGGCCTGGACGATCCGCTGGAGCACGGTCGGGAGGTCGACGTCCTCCGCGACGGTCAGGACGGCGTCGACGAGCCGTCCGAGGCGCTCGTCCCTCACCGTGGTCCTCCTCCTCGGGTGAGGGTGAGCGTAGGCTCCCCACGGGTCCCACACGGAGCGTGCCCTTGTCCGACATCACCGTCTTCCTGCTGGACGACCACGAGGTGGTGCGACGTGGTCTGCGTGCGCTCATCGAGGCCGAGGACGACCTGTCGGTCATCGGCGAGGCCGGCAGCGCCGGCATGGCGCTCGCGGCGATCCAGCGCGCCCAGCCCGACGTCGCCCTGCTCGACGTGCGGCTGCCCGACGGCAACGGCGTCGAGGTCTGCCGCGAGATCCGGGCCGCCCACCCCGACGTGGCCTGCCTGATGCTGACCTCGTTCTCCGACGACGAGGCGCTCTTCGACGCCATCATGGCGGGGGCGTCCGGCTACCTCCTGAAGGAGGCCAAGGGCCAGGACCTGGTCGCGGCCATCCGACGCGTCGCGGCCGGTGAGTCCCTGCTCGACCCGGCCGTCACCGGCCGGGTGCTCGAGCGGCTCCGCCACGGCGACCAGGAGGATCCGCGGCTCGCGACCCTGACCGAGCAGGAGCGCCGCATCCTCGAGCTCGTGGCCGAGGGGCGCACCAACCGAGCGATCGCCGAGACCATCCACCTCGCCGAGAAGACGGTGAAGAACTACGTCTCGAACATCCTCTCCAAGCTCGGGATGCAGCGACGGACCGAGGCGGCCGTCTTCTACACCCAGGTCACGGACCACCGTCCCTCCGACTGACCACCGAAGGTCCCGTGAGGTGGGGCCGTCGGGCCCTCCTCCTCGATCGTCGCGTGGACGACCCTCCTCTCGACGCCGGTGACCCCCGGCCGCGAGAGAGGTCCACCCATGGAACGCGCGGTCTACGCGTACACGTACATCCAGCAGCCCTTCGACGAAACCGCCCGGATCCTGGTCGAGGAGCCGGCGACGCTCCTGCAGTCCGCGACCGACCGCGCCGCCGCCGAGGCGCGCGACCTGCACGCGGAGCTGCGCGTCGA
>JAHWJY010000072.1 GCA_019348135.1 Actinomycetota bacterium | reverse complement strand
GCGAGGTCGAGGCTGACCGTGCCGCCGGTCGCGGCCGGCACGGTCGTCGCCGCGTTCGAGAACCGCACCGACAGCCGCCAGCCCTCCGGGATCACGAGGTCGGTGTAGAGCGAGCCGAACGCGAGCTCGAACGGCTCCCCGCCCTCGACCGGTCCCCCGGCGACCGGGCTCGACAGCCCCCGGAGGGGGATCGAGTCGCGGTACCAGGCCCGTGCCCACGCGTAGCTCGTCCGCAGCGGCCGGTCGGTCTCGGTCGTCCACACGTCGGTCGAGCTGTCGCCCGGCCCGCGGCCCGGTGGCAGCGCGAGCACCTGGGCCGCGACCGTGGTGTCCGGTCCCTCGGTGGTGAGCGTCAGGTCGAAGCCGAGCTGGCCCGAGATGCGGGTGTCGCGGGGCAGCGGCTCGGACACGAGCGTGGCGCTCGTGGCGCCGATCGCGGCGTCCTGCCAGCTGAGCGTGCCCTCCTCCGGGCCGTCGGTGCTGAGCGCACCGTCGGCCGTGGGGTAGAGCACCAGGTCGTCGCCGGCCGCCGGGAAGGTGTCGTCGGCGTCCCAGCTGCCGTCGCGACGCTGGATCTCGACGTCGGGGCCGTCGGTCGCGCCCGCGTCGACGCCCTTCAGGAACTCGAGGTACCAACGGTGGGTCGCCTCGACGAAGCGCTCCTGGAACGGGAACGGCATCACGTGGCTGCCCGCCGCGGCGTCCTCGGGCGTCGGGACGTGCGGGTCGACGTGATCGCCGTTCATCAGCCACAGCTTCTTCGGCAGCTGCTCGGGCAGGGACTCCCAGAGGTGGCCGGCGTTGTTCGTCTTCACGTTGTAGTCGAACAGCCCGTGGATCACGAAGGTCGCGGCGCGGCTCCCGGGCAGGTTCTTGACGAAGTCCCGCTCGGTCCAGAACTCGTCGCGGGTGTCCTGGAAGGGCGAGGCGTAGCCGGCGTCGACGATCGCGCCGGCGGTCGGGATGCACGCCTTGCGCTCGGCGATCCACAGCGGGGTGAGCGGGTCGTCCGTCCCGCTGTTCTGCGTATCGGCACCGGCGAGCGCGGCGGTGAACAGCGCCGGCGTGAGCGTGTGCCCGAACGACTGCACGCCGTTCATGAAGTGGTAGTCGTACCAGCGGCCGATCGCGCGGATCGGGATGATGGCGGCGAGGGCGTCGCGGTGACGTCCGGTCATCGGCTGCTCCACGGCCGCACCGATCGCGACCGTGCCGTCGTAGGAGCCGCCGGTCATGCCGACCTTGCCGTTGGACCACGGCTGGTCGGCGATCCAGTCGACGGTGTCGACGACGTCGTAGACCTCGTCCCGGTCACCGTAGACCTGGCACCCGGTGGTGTTGCGCGTGCCGCGGAGGTCCATCAGCGCGACCGCGTAGCCCCGCTCGACGAAGTACTCGTCGTACCACTCGGGGAAGGGGGCGGCCTCGCCTCCGGCGAGGAGGGGCACGCCCGGGGAGGTCGGGACCTCGGGTCCCTGGTGCGGGGTCTTGAGCTCGCCGCGCCAGCCGCGCCCGAGGGTGTTGTAGTAGGGCGAGGCGATCAGGATGGTCGGGACCGGCTCGCCGGTGTCGCCGGTGTCGGGGCGGATGAGGTCGACCCAGATGCGGTCCTTGCCGTTGCGCGACCCGACCTGCACCCACTCGACGATGGCGTCCTCGTAGGAGTAGCGCACGGGGTCGAGCCGGTCGAGGTCCTGGTGGGCGCCGGCGGTCCCGACGTCGGCGGGCCGGACGTCGTCGGTGACGGCCGGGGTCGCCGCCACCGTGCCGAGGCACAGGGCGGCGACGAGGAGCGTGGTGAGGGAACGCATCGGGCTCTCCCGGGTCAGCGTGCGGAGCGCAGGGACGTCGGTAGCTCGAGCTTCCACATCGAGCGCCCGAACGTGGCGGCGTAGAGCGTCTCGCTGGGTGCGTGCCAGCGCAGCTCGTGGACCGGCGCGTTCGGCAGCTCGCTGCCGAGCCGGTACCAGTGCTCGCCGTCGTCCTGGGACACGAACACCCCGACGTCGCCGGCGACCACGAGCACGTCGTCGATGACGTTGACGTCGTTCAGGGGCGCGGCCGGGAGGTCGCCGGTGATGTCGACCCACGTGACGCCACCGTCGGTGGTGCGGAACAGGTACGGGGTGTCGTCGCCGTTGCGGAAGCCCGAGTACGTGACGTAGGCGGTCATGGGATCGTCCGGGTCGTCCTCGACGCGGGTGATCCACCGGTTGGGCAGGTCGGCACCGGTCGCGGTGCGGGTCGCCTGGCTCCAGGTGGTCCCGCCGTCGTGGCTGTACCAGAGGTTGCCGTCGTCGGTGCCGGCGTAGATGACGCCGTCCTCTGCGGTCGAGTTCGCGGTCGGGGCGATCGTCGTCAACGTCCCGAAGTTGATGAACAGCGGGTTGGTCTCGCGGCCCGGCCCGTCGGAGAGGTCGGGCGAGATGACCTCCCAGTTCTCCGCGTCGTCGAGCGACCGGTTCAGGTACTCGCCACCGGTGTAGACGACCGACGGGTCGGCCGGGTCGAACTCGATCGGGGTGAACCAGTTCTTGCGCGTCGAGAAGACCTCGTCGTCGAAGTAGCTGCGGCTGTCGCCGTGGTCGTGCGAGATGAAGCAGGAGCCGTACTGCGAGCAGCCGTAGACGATGCTGTCGTCCTCGGGGTTGATGAGGGTGCGCTCGCCGTCCCCGCCGCCGTAGCTGTTCCACTCGTCCGGCCCGAGCGGCGTGCCCTCGTCGTCGAACGACCGGTTCACGCCGTTGTCCTGCAGGCCGGCGACGAGGAGCTCGGGGTTCTGCTCGCCGACGTCGAGGCCGTAGAGCTGGCTGAACGGCTGGTACTCGCCGAACCGCCACTCCGTCGCGCCCTCGTCGAGGGTGTAGACCCCACCGTCGTTGCCGAGGTAGACGGCGCGGTGCTCGCCCTCGAGGTCCCACGCCATCCCGTGCTGGTCGGCGTGCACGCCCGGGACGATGCCCCAGTTGAGCCCGCCGTCGGTGGACTCGGCCAGGAACAGGCCCGCCTGGTAGACGCGGTCGGCGTCCTCCGGATCGACGAAGATGCGCCCGAACCACCAGCCGTAGACGACGTTGTTCGCGGCCACGACCGGGTGGGCGATGGGGACCCAGGTCGTGCCCCCGTCGAGCGACTTGTACGCGCCGGCGTAGGCGCCCGAGGCCCCCGAGGCCGTGAGGTAGACCACGGACGGGTCGGACGGGGCGAACGCCACGCCGAGGCGGCCGAGGTCGGGGCTGGGACCGAAGTGGCCGGTGCGGACCCGCTCCCAGCTGTCCCCGCCGTCGTTCGAGACGTAGAGGCCGGAGCCGAGCCCGTTGTAGCGGCGGATGTCGGGCTCGCGGCGGTGGTCCCAGGTGGTGGCGAGCAGGTGGTCGGGATCCGAGGGATCGACGGCCACGTCGGCCGCGCCGGTCGAGGCGTTGTCGCCCGCGAGCACGAGCTCCCAGGTGTCCCCGCCGTCGGCGGAGCGGTAGACCCCGCGCTGCCCGCCGTCACGGAAGAGGTTGCCGCTCGCGGCCACGAAGACCGTGTCGGGGGCGTCACCCTCGCCGTCGACGACGACGATGCGCCCGATGCGGCTCGACTCCTCGAGGCCGACGAGCTCCCACGTCTCGCCGCGGTCCTCGGACCGGTACACGCCGGTCCCGCCGTAGCTCATCGACCCGCCGCCCGGCCCGGTCTCGCCCGTGCCGGCGTAGAGCACGCCGTCGTCGCTGATGGCGAGCGCGCCGATGGCCTGGTCGAGCTCGGTGGGCCACGCCGGCGCGAAGGTCCGACCGGCATCGTCGCTGCGCCACACCCCACCGCTGGCGGTCGCGGCGAAGATCGTCCGGTCGAGCTCGGGGTCCACGACGACGTCGAGGATGCGTCCCCCGATGTTGGTCGGCCCCGTGAGTTCCCACGCCGGCTTCGCGAGGTCGGGGCGCTCGTTCTCCGAGTGCTGGCCGAGAGCCCGCGCCTGGGCGAGAGCGGTGGGGAAGGCCTCTGGCGGGGTGAGGTCGCTGCCGAACAGCTGCCGGGCGAGCGCCGCGTCGAGCGGCCCGGAGATCTCCGCGGCCTCCTGATCGGCCTCGGCGACGGCCTCCATCACGCGGAAGGCATCGGTGTCGGACGCGAACAGGGGGGTGTCGGGCTGGTGCGTACCCAGCCGGACGCCGGAGACGGCGAGCAGGAGCGCGGTGACAGCCGCGAGGACACGGGGCGAGAGCGACACGGGGGCCTCCGGGGCGGGGAGCGGTCCCCTCCGACTTCTCCGTCACGCCACAGGAATCCTCCCGTCGGGCCCGACCGATCCGCGACGCGCCCCGCGCGCCCGCGTCAGCGACCGAACATGGCGTCCCAGGTCAGCGCTGCGAGACGCCGCTGACCGGCGACGGAGGGGTGGAAGTAGTCGACGTCGGAGACCTCGTCGGCGCCGAACCGGTGCGCCGCGACGGCACCACCGTCGTCGACGCACCGCGGGTGCTCGGCGCAGGCCGCCCGGAGCTCCGCGTCGTAGGCGGCCTGGCGCGCGCGGACGGCGACGAGCACGTCCTCGGTCGGCTGGCCCGCCAGCACGGCCGGGCACGCGCCGGTGCGCTGCCAGGTCGCGGTGGCGCGGACGTCGCCGGCGAACACCTCCCGCAGGTGGACGACGTCGGGGATGCTCACCACGAGGACGTGGGCGTCCGACAGGCCCGACTCGAGTCGCCCGAGCGCGTCCCGGACGCCGGCCCCGAACACCTCCGGTGATGGGGGGTCGCTGGCGCACACGTCGTTCGCGCCGAGCAGGAAGGTGACGTAGTCCGCCCCGGCGGCGACCGCGCGTTCCGCCTGGGCCGGCGCGTCGGCGATGCGCGCACCCGCCACCGCGACGTCGGCAGCGGTGACCGCGACGTCGTGCGCCGCGACGCGCGCCCGGTGGCCGTCGACCTCCGCCCCGCCCGTCACCCAGGAGAGCTCCGGGTTGTCCGCGGACAGGTGCTCCCGGTCGGGCACGGCGGCGGTCGTGATGGAGTCGCCGATGCCGGCGATCGTGGCCGGCCACGCCGGCAGTGGCGCCGGCCCCTCCGACCCCGATCCCGAGCAGGCCGTGCCGACGACGAGGGCCGTGGCGAGCAACGGCGCCGCGCGCCGCCACGACCTCCGCACAGCCGGTCCTCTCATCGACGCCGCGCGACGGTAGCTCAGCCGAGCGGGCGGTCCAGACGGTCCGCCGGCAGGTGTGCCCCTTGACCGACGTGACGCAGAAGCTCGCCGGCGAGCCCCCGCCGCTGCACGGCAGCCGGACCTCCGGCGCTCACGACCACGGAACCGTCCGGGGAGACGGTTCCCGGCCGCTGCGGCCACGGGCGTCCCGAAGAACCGTCCGTGCGGACGGTTCTCCGGGGGCGCGCGCCGGCGCGGCGGCGGTCAGGCGGGCGCGACCGTCACCGTCGGCTCGTGGGTGACCGGGAAGTTCACGGACCGCGCGACGAAGCAGCGGCGGTGCGCCTCGGCGTGCAGCCGCTCGGCGTCGGCGACCATGCCGGCGTCGGCCACCCGGACCACCGGCCGCAGCACGACCGAGGTGAACTCCCCGCCCTCGTCGTGGTCGACCATCGTGCCGGCGGCGTCGTCCTCGTAGCCGGTGACCACCACGCCGGCGTCGGCGCACAGGTGCAGGTACCACAGCATGTGGCAGCCCGAGAGCGCCGCGACGAGCAGGTCCTCGGGGTTCCACCGCGCCGGGTCGCCGCGGAAGGCGGGATCGCTCGAGCACAGCAGGTCGGGCTTGCCCTCGGCGCTGATGCGGTGGCTGCGGTCGTAGCTCCGGTGGCTGCGGGTGCCCGCGCCGGTGTCGCCGGTCCAGGCCAGCGAGGTCGCGTAGTGGTGCTCGGCCATCGACCGCTCCTCCCGGGCCGCCGGACGTGCAGCACGACGCCGGACACGGCCGGACCGTAGACCGGCCGCGCCGGCACCGGCGGTAGGTTCGCCGCAGCCGTGGAGGAGGGTGCCGTGTTCGACCCGGAGGCCGAGGGACAGGACCGCGACGAGCGCGAGGCGCTCCAGCTGGGGCACCTCCGGGCGCTCGTCGGCCGGCTGGGTGCCAGCGGCAACCCGTACTGGGAGGACAAGCTCGCCGGCGCGGAGCCGGACGACCTGACCTCCATGGACGACCTCACCGGCCTCCCGTTCACGGTCAAGGACGAGTTCCGCGACACCTACCCGTTGGGGATGCTCGCCGTGCCCCGGGAGGAGGTCGTCCGCGTCCACGCCTCGTCGGGGACGAGCGGCAAGCCCACGATCGTGGCCTACACCCGCAACGACATCTCGGTGTTCGCGGCCCTGAACGCGCGCGCGCTCGTGTGCGCCGGCGCGACCTCGGCGGACACGATCCACGTCGCCTACGGCTACGGGCTGTTCACCGGCGGCCTCGGGCTGCACTTCGGCGTCGAGGCGCTCGGCGCGATGGCCGTGCCCGCCTCCGGCGGCAACCAGCCGCTGCAACTGTCGCTGCTCGCCGACCTCGGCTCGCGTGGGCTGTGCGCCACGCCGTCGTTCTCGGCGCTGCTCGCGGAGCGGGCCATCGCCGAGGGCACGGCCGACATCCGCCTGCGCTACGGCGTGCTCGGCGCCGAGCCGTGGTCCGAGCCGCTCCGGGAGCGGATCGAGGCGAGCTGGTCGGAGGTCACCGGCGAGCCGTTCGACGCGTGCGACATCTACGGCCTGTCCGAGGTCATGGGTCCGGGCGTCGCGGCCGAGGCGCACGACTCGAAGGGCGCCATGTTCGTCTTCGACGACCACGTCCACCCCGAGATCGTCGACCCGGAGACGGGTGCGCCGGTCCCGGAGGGCGAACGCGGCGAGCTCGTCCTGACCACGCTGACGCGCGAGGCCCAGCCGGTCCTCCGCTACCGCACCGGCGACGTCACCCGGTTCGTGACCGACGACACGCCCTGCGGTCGCACCCACCGGCGCATCGCACGGCTGCAGGGCCGCGTCGACGACATGCTGATCGTCCGCGGCATCAACGTCTTCCCGCGCGAGATCGAGACGGTGATCCTCGACGAGCCCGGCCTCGCCGGCGCGTACCGGATCGTCGTCGACCGGCGCGAGACGCTCGTGCGTCTCGAGGTCGTCGCCGAGACCCCGACCGAGGGCGAGGACCGGGAGCTGCTCGCGGACCGGCTGCGGCACCACCTCCGGGAGCGCGTGCGCGTCGGGGTCGACGTCATGCTCGTCGACGTCGGCACGCTGCCGGTCCAGGAGACGGGCAAGGCCCAGCGCGTGTTCGCGTGGGACGCCGGCGATCCCCGCCCCTGGTGACCTCCGGCCTCAGAGGCGGGTGGTGGAGCGCGTGCGCCCGCGGCTGCCGCCGAGGAAGCGGCTGACGATCGACATCAGCCCGCCGCCACCGCGGCGTCCGCGCGTGGTCCGGGTCGTGGTCCGGCTCGTGCTGCCGGCGAACATGGAGAGGAGTCGTCGGACGATGCTCATGGGGGCTCCCTGCGTTCGATGATCCCGAGCGTCCGCCCGGGCGGGTCAGCGGTTCCGCGCCAGCGTGGCGGGACACCCGACCGACGCGGGTCGGCGACCTCGGCCCCAGGTCGGTGACCCGACCGGCTCGTCGACGGTCGTCCAGGTGCTCGTCCGATACGGGAGGCGTGCCCGTTCGGACACCGGTGCGACCCGCACGGGGCCGGCTGCCGCACCACGGTCGGCACCGCCGCTCCCCTCCACGACGGAGATCCTCATGTGCCTCGCCCCGCGCCTCCGCCTCGTCCTCGCCGTGCTGGCGGGGCTGACGCTGGTCGTCCCCCTCGCCCCGGCGCTCGCCGCGCACGACGTCGTGCCCGCCCGCGTCGCCGGCGAGACCCGGTTCGAGACGGCGGCCGAGGTCGCGCGACTGCAGTTCCCGCAGGGCACGAGCACGGCGATCGTGGCCACCAGCGTGACCTTCCCGGACGCGCTCGCCGGCGCCAGCCTCGCCGGCGCCGCCGATGCCCCGGTGCTGCTGGTCCAGCCCGACGACGTCCCCGACCCGACCAGCACCGTGCTCGCCGACCTCGGGGTGGAGAACGTCTACATCCTCGGCGGACCGCGGGCGGTCAGCGATGACGTGGAGGCCGAGCTGCGGGAGCGGTACGAGGTCGTCCGGCTCGCCGGCGAGAGCCGCTTCGGGACCGCCGCCGAGATCGCCGCGGAGACCGCACGGCTCCAGGGCCGTCTCGGCGAGATCGCCGGGCTGACGACGGCCTTCGTCGCCAACGGGCGGGCGTTCCCGGACGCGCTCGCCGCCGGCTCGCCGGCCACGACCGAGGAGGACGCGTTCCCGATCCTGCTCGTGGAGTCCGACACCTACCCGGCCGAGACCGAGCAGGCGATCGCCGACCTCGGCATCGAGCAGGTGATCATCGTCGGCGGACCCCAGGCCGTGGACGAGCACGTCGAGCGCCACCTCGCGGAGGACACCCGCGCGGTGCTGCGGGTCGCCGGCGACACCCGCGAGGAGACCGCCGTCGCCGTGGCCGAGTTCGCCATGCGGCAGTTCGACTACACGGGTGAGCTCGTCGTCCTGGCGCGGTCCGACGACTTCCCGGACGCGCTCGCGGCCGGCCTCCACGCCGGACGCCACGACGCGCCGATCCTGCTGACGCCGCCGGACGCGCTCGCGCAGCCGACGGCCGCGCTCCTCCACGACCTCTGCCCGGCCGTCGAGGCCGTGCGCGCCGTCGGCGGCCGCGTCGCCATCTCCGCGGCGACGCTCGACGAGGCGGTCCACCAGGCCGAGGACTGCCACGCCACCGAGTTCCGCACCGGCGAGACCTACCGCGTCGAGCCGGGACGGCAGGTCGAGGTCTCGGCGGGCGACGCGGTGGACCTGTCCGTGACCGAGCGCTGGGACGGACGCCCCGTCCAGGAGCCGCTCGACGTGACGCTGTTCCCCTGCGACGCCGTCGACCGCGGGACCGGCACCTTCGCCGACGCGGACGGGGACGGGCTGGCCGACGACATCGCCGCGACCACGACCGGCGCCGCGACGATCGAGTCCGCGACCGAGGCCGACCGCGTCGAGCCGCGCTACGCCCACGACGCCCGCTTCCTCCACGGCGCGCTCTCCTGGACGCTGCGGAGCGGGGCGACCGACTGCACCGTCACCGTCGTGTTCGACGACCGCGACGGCGACGACCAGCTGCGCGTCGACAGTGAGGGCAACGCGCTCGAGCACTACGGCGCGCGGAAGGTCTCCTGGTCGTGAGTCCCGGTCACACGTCCCAGGTGATGGGGACCCGCGGGTCGGGGACGTAGCTGCAGTACGTGCCGGTGTGGACGGTCTGCTCGAGGTGCTCGCCGAGCGACGGGTGGTGCTCGCCGACGCGTGCGAGGGCGTAGCGGACGGCCCGGGTCACGCTCGCCCGGGCGCGCTCGGACGTCGAGCCGTCGACGCGCCGGCGACCGCCCAGCCCGAACGCGCGGGACAGCTCGGTGACGAGGTAGTCGCGGTCGGCGGTGGCGAGGGCGACGCGCGCGCGGTCGCCCATCCGCTCGGCGTCCTCGATGTCCTCCTCGATCTCGGCGAGCCGGCGTCGGTACGCCTCGCGTGCCTGATCGTCGAGGACCGGACCGAGGTCGCTCTCCGAGCGGACGGACAGCCCCTCGGCATGGGTCGGTGAGGCAGGCCGGTCGGTGCCCGCGCCGGCGAGGTCGAGCACGTGGAACTCGCGTCCCGGCTCGGCCAGGAGGCGCGCGAGGATGCGCATCCCCTTGAGGTCGTGCAGCAGGACCTCGGCGCCGTCGAACGCGACCGTCCGGGTGTCGCCCTCGAGGCGGAAGACGCCGGTGTCGGGCGCCGCGGCCGCCGGTGTCCCGGCGACCTCGCCGGCGTCCCACCGCCACGCGCCCATGCGGTCGAGCGCCGCCGCGGCGGCATCCGTCTCGAGCCGGGCGCGCTCGTCGTTGCCGCACCGTCGCAGCGCCCGGGCGAGGACGGTGCGGGCGACCGCGGCCTCGTACGGGGCACCCACGTCGCACCAGGCACGCACGGCCTCCTCGCACGCGGCGACCGCGGCTGCGGCGTCCCCGTCGGCGAGCGCGACCCGACCCCGGGCGAGCACGGCGCTGGCGTCGATCGCGCGGCTGCGGAACACCTCGGCGATCCCACCCAGCTCCTCGGCCGCGAGCCGTGCCGCGGCGACGTCCCCGGCCGCGAGCGCGATCTCCACCTCGGCGTCGAGCAGCGGTGCACGGCACAGCTCCGAGCGGGGCGGGCGCTCCTTCGAGGGCAGGTCCGCGGGGCGCTCGAGCACGTCGCGGATGAGCGCCCGGGCGGTGGGGACGTCGCCCTCGGCGAGGCGCAGGAGGGCCAGGCCGGGCTGTGGGTCCCAGCCGTTCTCGTGCGCCGCGAGGAACGCCTCGCCGGCGCCGGCGAGATCGCCCCGGCGGAGCCGGATCGTGCCGAGCTCGGTCAGCGGCCAGCCGTACTCGCGTCGCATCCACGGGCGGAGCTCGGCGCAGGCGTGCAGCGCCTCCTCCTCGGCCTCGTCGCACGAGCCGCGCAGCCGCAGCATCTCGGCGCGGTGCACCCGGCACCGGCCGTTGATGCCGCCGAACGCGGCGTCCGAGCGCCAGCGGTCCATCGCCTCGGTCCACTCGCCGGCGCGGTCGTACTGGGCGAGTCCCTGCATGGCGCAGATGAGCTCGCAGTAGATCATCCCGATCGTGAGCGCATCGAGGTCGCCCGAGACGAGCGTCACCGCGACCTCGTCGAGGAGCTGCAGCCCCTCGTCGATGCGCCCGTCGAGGATCTGCAGGCGGGCGGCCGCGAGTCGGCCGATGGCCGCCGGCCCCGCGGCACCGTGCCGGGTCCCGACGTCGATCGCCCTGGCCGCCCAGTGGCGGGCCGCCGCGAGGTCGCCGCACATGATGCGCTCGTAGGTGCGGACCATCGCCACGAGCGCGTGCACCGCGTGCTCGTCCTGTCCCTCGAGCAGCCGCTCGGCGCGGGTCACCCAGGCACGGACCGGCGCCATGAGCCCCGTGTCCATCATCAGGTACATCGCGAGCATCGCGGCGGCGCCGGCGGCCGCGAGGTGCTCGCCGGCCGCGACGTGCGCCCCGTGCAGCTGCTCCCACGCGGTGAGCGACGCCTCGAACTCACCGGCGCCGTAGGCCGCCCGTGCCAGGAGCTCGAGCTCGGGGGCGGTGAGGGGACGCGTCGCCTGGGTGTCGCACAGCAGCGCGAACGCCCCACCCCAGTCGCCGGCGTCGACCGCGGCCGCCGCGCGCTCGGGGACGGCGACGCCGGTGTCCCCGACGACGACCATGCGCCCACCTCTCCCTCACGCGGCAGCGTAGGTCCCGCGGGGTGTCACCGCCGTAACACGGTTCCTTCCGCCTCCCGGGTGACGCACACCCGGAGGGCAGCGCATGACCACGACGATCCAGGACCTCGTGACCACGGCGAGGGCACGCATCCGCAACCTCACACCGGCGGAGGTGGAGGCGCACGTCATCGGCGGGGAGGCGACGATCGTCGACCTCCGCGAGCCGGAGGAGCTCGACGAGCACGGCCTCCTCGCCGGCGCCTTCCACGTGCCGCGGGGCCTGCTCGAGTTCTGGGCCGACCCCGCGAGCCCCCTGCACCGTCCCGAGCTCGACCCGGCGCGGACGACGATCCTCTACTGCGCCGCCGGCAGCCGGTCGGCGCTCGCCGTCGAGACCCTGCAGCAGCTCGGGTACCGCGACGTCGCCCACCTCGACGGGGGCATCGAGGCCTGGAAGCGCGCCGGCCTGCCGGTCGCCGGGCTCGAGAGCTGGCACCGCTGACCACCGCACCGACCACCG
>JAHWJY010000216.1 GCA_019348135.1 Actinomycetota bacterium | reverse complement strand
CGCCTCGGGTTCCTGTTCTGGCCCGACGTCCCGGACGAGGCCGCCCGGCACAACGTCCGCCAGCTCCTGAAGCGCATCCGCCGGCTCGAGTGGCTCGTCGGGTTCGACGTCGAGGGCGACGACGTCCGTTGGTCGGTCGCCACGGACGTCGCGGACCTGTGGGACGCGATGACGGCCGAGCGCTGGGACGATCTCCCCGCGGTCGCGGACCTGCTGCCGGGGTTCGAGCGCAACGCCACCATCGAGTTCGAGGGGTGGCTGCTGGGGGAGCGGCGACGGATCCACGACCGGTGGCGGTCCGCCCTCCTCGCCGCTGCGGCTGCGGCCGGTGAGGGCGGAGCGCCGGACCGCGGGGCGAGGCTGCTGGAGCCGCTGCTGGAGGATGCTGACGGCGGCGCGGTGCTGGCCCGGTACATGGACCTGGCTGCCCGTGCGGGTGCCGGTGCGTCGGCGGTGGACGCCTTCGATCGCGTGGCGGCCCGCCTGCGGGACGAGGTGGGGGTCGATCCTCCGGTACGGGTCCAGGAGCTGGCCGACCGCCTCCGCTCCCGGCGCGACGGCGGTCCGCCCCCCGACGAGGGCCTGATCGTCGGGCGCAGTGACGAGGTCACCGAGCTCGCCGGGCTGTTGTCCCAGCCGTCATGCCGGCTGCTGACACTGCTCGGACCGGGAGGCATCGGCAAGTCCACGCTGGCGCGGATGCTGCTGGGGCGGCTGGCCGCGGGCTTCCGCGACGGTGTGGCGTTCGTGCCGCTCGAGTCGGTGAGCGACCCCGCGGCACTGCCGTCCGTGGTCGCGGCGACCCTGGGCGTCGCCCTCGACGGCCGCATGGACCCCGTCACCCAGCTCGCGCACGCCCTACGGGCTCGGGAGCTGCTGCTGGTGCTCGACAACGCCGAGCACCTCGTCGATGGCTGGCTCGTGATCCCCGCCCTCCTCGATGCCTGCCCACGCCTGCGCGTGGTGGTGACGACCCGCGAGCGGCTGCGACTGGACGACGAGTGGGTCTACGCCGTCGACGGCCTCGGCGACGACGAAGGCGTCGAGCTGTTCGAACGGCGTGCCCGCCGTGTCGCGCCCGAGGCGACCGTGGCCCGCGCCGATGCACGGGCGGTCTGTCGTGCCGTCGGGGGCTCCCCCCTGGGCATCGAGCTGGCCGCCCCGTGGCTGCGCGTCATGTCCGGCCACGAGGTCGTGGCGCTCATCGATCGCGACCCCGCGACCCTGAGCGGTGGTGGTCGGGACGCCTCGCCCCGGCACCGCAGCCTCGAGGCGGCCATGGCCCACTCGTGGGAGCTCGCGAGCGCCGAGGAGCGCACGGCCGTGGAGGCCCTGTCGGTCTTCGCGGCCCCCTACTCGCGGCAGCTGGCCGCTGCCGTGGCCGACGTCGTCCCCACCTTGCTGCGGGACCTGGTGGACAAGTCGTTGGTCCAGCGGAGATCGGATGACCTGTACGCGAGCCACCCGCTGGTCCGTCAGTACGCAGCAGCGTGCCTCGCGGCCGACGACCCTCGCCGTCGGGACGCCCGGCACCGGCATGCGGACGTCGTGCTGGGCGAGCTCGCCCGGAGAGAGGCGAAGCCGGCGCGACCCGGGCTGCTCGACGACGCGCTGCAGGCGTGGGAACACGCCTCGGAGCACGGTGACCTCGAGCTGCTGCGGTCCTCCGTCGGCGGCCTCGTGACGCTGCTCGACGCGACGGGACGGTACGGCCATGGACTCCAGCTCCTCACCGGAGCCACGACCAGGCTCGACGGCACCGGCGCGCGCGCCCGGGCGACGGTCGCCTCGCTGCATCATGGCAGGGCGATCCTCCTCGATCGTCTCGGCCGCCATCGCGAGGCGGCCATGGAGGCCGAGGCGGCGATCGGGCCCGCCTCCGCGGCCGGCGAGGCGCGTCTGCTCGTCCTCGCGCACGTCTCGCTGGGCTGGGCACGCAAGTGGACCGACGGCGATCCCGCGCAGTACGCCGCGACCCTCGACGCCCTGCCGATCGCCGAGTCGCTCCAGGACGACGACCTCGTGGCCACCGTCCTCGAAGGACTGGGCTGCTCGGCGCCGACGCTCGAGGAGTGCCGGCAGCACCTGCTCGCAGGACTCGCACTGCGCGCTCGACGGATCGTCCGCGCCGACCTGCTCCACAGCCTCGGCTCCGTCGAGTGGGCACTCGGCGACGACGACGCCGCGCTCGGCCACCTCGGCGAAGCCCTCGCGATCGCGCGGTCCGACGGCCACCTTCCCGCGATGGTCGCGTCGCTCACGAACCTGGCCTTCATCCACGGCGAGCAGGGCGATCTCCGGACGGCCCAACGGCTGTCGACCGAGGCCGGCGCGCTGATCGGAGACCTGGAGGCGGCGGACCTCACGGTCCGGGCGGAGGTCGTCGCCGGCGAGATCCAGCGGCGTCTCGGTGATGCGGCCGGCGCCCGGTCCCGCATGTACCGCGCACTGCGGATGGCCAGCACGATCAACAACGACGCGCTCTCGCTGCGCTCGCTACGGCTGCACGGTCAACTGCTCGTCGATGAGGGCGAGCTGGAGGACGGCCTCGGGACGCTGGCGTTCGTGCTGTCCCGCACCGACCGCAGAGGCGACTTCACGTGCGAGATCGTCAACCCCCGGGTCTGGGCCGAGAGCACCGCGTCCGTCGAGGCCTCTCGAGTGGAGGACGCCCAGGAATGGGCTCGCGGACGTGACCTGGCGAGCCTGGTCGCGACCGTGCTGGCGTCGCGCTGACGGAGCCACCGCCGGCACACGGGGGTCCTGCGCAGGACGGAGGAGGGTCGTGCCCCTGCAGGCGCTGCTGCCGACCGTGACCGATCGGTGGCACCCCCGAGCCGGGGGTGGGTCCGATCCGCAGCCGCTTCCCACCGCCGCTGTCGTATGGTGTCGCCCCGACGGGGCAACGAGGGTCCGGGATGGCAGCGTGGACCCGAGGGGAGGTCGCTGGGTGGCGAGGTGTTGAGCACGGACCGCGATGACCGCATCGACCGTATCCGGAACCTCACGGCCGCATCCGACCGGATCCAGGCCTGTGCCTCCGTCGAGGAGATGGCCGCCGAGGTCTGCCGCCACGCCGCGCGACTGACCGAGGCCGGTCTCGCCATCGCCACGGTCGTCCCCGACGGGGACTGGACCGCGGCCCACAGCACGGGCTGGTACATCGAGGGCGAGCTGGCGGCCGAGACCGGGCCGGTCGTCATCGACGGCACGGGCCTCGAGGCGGAGGTCTGTCGCAGCAACCGGACCGTCCGGACCAGAGCCGCGGACCTGGAGGCGACCCCCGAGGGGCGGGATGCGGCACGGGGCAGCCGGTACCGGCCTGCCCTGCTGGGGTGGCTGGCCGCGCCCCTGTGCACACGGGACGGGCGCAACATCGGGCTGGTGCAGGTCTCCCGGCGATGCTCCGGGGACTTCACGGCGATGGACGAGGCCGTCCTCGAGGCCCTGGCGCACACCGCCTCCGTGGCCATCGACAAGGCGCGCGTGTACGCCCTCGCGGCCGAGCAGGAGGTCGCGCGGTTCCGCGAGGAGATCCTCGCCGGGATGTCGCACGACATGCAGACGCCGCTCGCGGCCATCGGGGGGATCATCGAC
Source organism: Actinomycetota bacterium (assembly GCA_019348135.1). Taxonomy (GTDB): domain Bacteria; phylum Actinomycetota; class Nitriliruptoria; order Nitriliruptorales; family Nitriliruptoraceae; genus JAHWJY01. The sequence goes on along the minus strand of JAHWJY010000216.1, from coordinate 118 downwards.
CTCCTCAGCAGCGGGGTCGTCGACGAGGAGGAGCGGTCGTCGCTGCATGCGGCCCTGGGTCGCCAGCACCGCAACCTCCGCGCGATGGTGCAGCGGTTCCTCGACTTCTCCCGCCTGG
>JAHWJY010000022.1 GCA_019348135.1 Actinomycetota bacterium | reverse complement strand
CAGCGCCTCGACCTCCGGGTCCTCGACCTCCGGGTCCTCGACCTCCGGGTCCTCGGTCGTCGGCTCGGGGGCGGGCTCGCGTGCCGGGGCGGGGCGGTTCCAGAGGTCGTCGTCCGCCGCGGTGCCGCCCCCGGGCGTGCCACCCAGCTCGGGTGGCACGGCGCCCGAGCGGGCGGTGAACAACCCCGGGGCGTCGCTCTGCGCCGGGCGGTCGCGCAGGCGTTGGCGGAACCGGTCGAAGATCCCCACGCCGCACCTCCTGGTCGCCCCCCGGAGACTACCGACGACCGCCCCGTCAGCCCGGCAGGGGCGTGTCCGCCGCCAGCGCGGCGTCCCCCGCGAGCATGGCGCCGGCCTCCTCGAGGAGATCGATGCCGGCCGCAGCGAACCGGCGTGCGACCGCGACCCCGCGCGCGTCACCGTGGCGGTCGAGGTCGTGCTGCGCCTGGACGCAGAGCAGGGCGGCCTGCAGCGCCCGGCCGAGCGTCATCGCGAAGCGGCGCGCCCCGTGTTGGACAGCGTCGATCCCCGGTCCGGTCATGCCGCCGGCGAGCCACGCCTCGGCGTGCTCGACCGCCCGGACGGCGTCGCGGGCGACCACCGCCAGCCGTGCGTCCGAGGCCAGCGCGGCCGCCCGACGCACCTCGCCGGTGTACGCCGACAGCGTGTCGTCGCGCTGCAGCGCCCGCAGGGTGTCGAGCGACAGGACGTTGGTCGTGCCCTCCCAGATCGGCAGGACCTGGGCGTCGCGCAGCAGCACGGGGAGGTGGGTGTCCTCGATGTAGCCCGCGCCCCCGAAGGCCTCGAGGCCCTCGGACGCCACCGCGACGGCCTGCTTGCCGGTCACGAGCTTGGCGATCGGGAGCAGCATCCGGAGGATCCTCCGCTCCTGCTCGGTGGCGATCCCCGCCTCGTCGCGGCCGAGCAGTTCCACGGCCCGGAACGACAGCTGCAGCGCCGCCTCGTGCTGCACGCGCATCCAGGCGAGCGTGGCCTGGTGCAGCGGCTGGTCGACCAGGCGCCGACCGAAGGCCGTCCGGCGGGTCGCGTAGTCCCGGGAGAGCGCGAGGGTGCGGCGCATGCCGGCGCCGGCGATGACCGCGTTCCACAGCCGCGTGACCGTGAGCATCGGGGTGATGTTGCGGGTGCCGTCGGACGGCCCGCCGACGAGGTGGGCGACGGTCCCGTCGAGGGCCAGCTCGGCCGTGGGCATCTGCCGTGTCCCCAGCTTGTCCTTCAGCCGCAGCACCCGGAGGTGGTTCAGCCGGTCCGCCTCGTCGCGGACCTCGACGTAGAACATCGCGAGCCCCCGACCTCCGCGGTCGTTGCCCTCGGGGCGGGCGAGGGTGAGGGCCATCTGCGAGGTGACGGCCGAGGTGAACCACTTGGTGCCGGAGAGCCGCCAGACGGCGCCGTCCTTGACGGCGACGGTCTCGGAGATGCCGACGTCGGAGCCACCGGTCCGCTCGGTCATCCACTGCCCCGACGTCCAGGCCTGCGCGGGGTCGCGGCTGGTGAGGCGCGGGACGGCGCGGTCGATGAGGGCCTGGTCGCCGTGGACGAGCAGCGTCTTGGCCGCCCCGTCGGTCATGGCGAGCGGGCAGGAGTACAGCGCGCTGGAGGGCGCGTAGAGGTACGCCAGCGCGAACTGGTGGACCCGGGACCACTCGCCGTGGGCCCGCTCGTAGGCCGTGGCGACCACGCCCTTCTCGGCCGAGACGGCGCCCATGCGGGACCACTCGGGAGCGGTCTCGATGCGGTCGACCCGGTTGCCCCAGGCATCGAAGTGGACGAGCCGGGGCTCCTTCGCGCGGGTGTCGAGCTCGATCGCGTCGTCGTAGAGCTCGTTCGCGGCGAGGTGTCCCATCTCGGCCAGCGACGGCGTGATCTCGGCGAGCACCTCGGCCGGCAGGACGCGCTCGAGGTAGCGACGTAGGGCGAGGTCGTCCTCCCACTCGTCGCGGAGGCGCGGCGGGTCCTGGAAGAAGCCGGTCTGGTCGACGGTCATGGCGACGCTCCTGCCCGGGCTGCGGACCTCCAGCCTACTGGGATGGCGGTCCCGTCCCGCCGGCGTAGAGCACGATCGCGACCGCGGTGGCGAGGTTGAGGCTCGACACGCCGGGCCGCATCGGGATGGCGACGCGGTGCTCGGCGCGCTCGAGCAGCGCCGTCGACAGGCCGTGCCGCTCGGTCCCGAAGGCCAGCACGGCACGGTCCGGGACCGCGCCGGCCGTGAGACGCTCGCCCGTGGGATCGAGCGCCACGAGCGGACGGTCGGTCGCCGGCAGGTCGTCGACCTGTGCCGTGGGGACGGCGAACTGCAGCCCCGCGCCGCCACGCACCGCGCCGGGCGCCCACGGGTCGGACGGACCGGTGACGAGCACGCCGGCCGCGCCGGCGGCCGCCGCGACCCGGACCACCGCCCCGACGTTGCCGAGGTGACGCGGAGCCTCGAGCAGCACGACGGGGGCGGGCCCCGGGGCCGCGAGCACGTCCGCCGGGACGACCCCCGGCCGGGCGGCGAGCCCGAGCGCCGGCGAGGGGAGCCCGCGCGGGGCGAGGCGGGCCCACGTCGACCGGTCGACCTCGACCGCGAGCGCCGTCACCGCGACCAGGACGTCGGGCGCGAGCTCGGCCACGAGCTCGACGAGGGAGCCGCGGTCGGGTGTCCACACGACGTCCAGCCGGGCGCCGAACCGGAGCGCGTGCTTGACCGCGTGCACACCCTCCAGCACGACGCGGCCGGGGTCGCGTCGGGCCTCGTCCAGGCGGGTCGCGGGCTCGATGGGCGGCTCTCGGGGAGGGAGGGACGAACGGTAGGCGGCGGCGTGGCACCGGGCCGGCGTGGCTCCGTACGATGACGGGATGCCTCTCCTCCTCCTCATCGCCTTCATCGTCGTCCCGCTGGTGGAGCTCGCGGTCATCGGCCGGGTCAACGACTGGCTGGGTCTGCCGGCGACGCTGGCGCTCCTGCTCCTCGACAGCGTCATCGGCGCGGTGCTGGTGAAGCGCGAGGGGCGACGGGCGTGGCTGGCGTTCCGCACGGCGCTCACCGAGGCACGCTGGCCGGGGGACGAGGTCGTCCAGGGCGCGCTGGTGCTCGTCGGGGGTGCGCTCCTGCTCACACCGGGGTTCGTCACCGACGCCGTCGGCCTGGCCGCCGTGCTGCCTCCCACGAGGCGCCTCCTGAGCCGCGCGTTGCGGGCCCGGCTCACGCCGGCCCCGGTCCGGCTGCTGCGGACGACGACCGGCGGCGCGCGTCCGGGGAGCGCTCCGGGCGGCCGCCGGCGGTCCCCGGGGCGGGTTCCGGACGACGACGTGGTTGAGCAGCGTCGCAGACGATCTCACGCAGAGATCGACGTGGAGGTCGTCTCGGTGGAACGCGATGGCCCGGAGGACGGTCCCGCGGGATCAAGCGGCGTCCTCGACCGGCCGAAGGGGTAGAGCAGACCAACCGGTCAGGGGGAGAGCGAGATCCACGCACGCGGAGGGCCGGTCCCGCAGCCGGCCAGGACCCCGCACGCGCGCCGCATCGGTGCCGCGGTGCTGTGTGGCGTGCTCCTCCCTTCCCGGCCGGCCCCGGCGGCTCCGACGAACGTCACGTCCTGGCGGATCGAGCGCCGTGTGGCCGGGGAGGCGCGCTGGGCGTCGGTCGCCGCCGTGCCGCAACCGCTCCGGACCTACGTGGACGAACGCCTGACCGACGGGGTCCGCTACGAGTACCGGGTCATCGCCGTCGACCGCGCCGGCACCGAGTCGGCTCCCTCGGCCGTCCGCTACGAGGTGTTCCGGTCGACGACCCCCGGCGGCCCGTTCGAGCTGATCGCGACGACGAGCCTGCGCACGGTCCGGGACCCCGTCCGACGTCGCACGGGCCTTCTCGGTCCCGCTGCTGCTGGTCCTCGTGATCCCGCTCTACCTCATGGCGCAGGGTCGCATCGACCGGGATGCCGCGCTGCTGACCGTCGACCCACCGGCGGGAGGTGACGAGGACGATGTCGAGTTCCTCCTCTAGCGCTCGCCGGTCGATGGCCGGCGCCACGGCGCTCACCGGACGGCTCCGCGTCCTCACCGTCGCCCGGCTGATCGCGGTCCTCATCACGGTGGGGCTGCTGTCCTTCGCGGGGATGGTCGAGGGCACCGACGTCGCGAGCGACCTCCTCTCGCTGGCGAGCGCCGTCTACCTCGTCGCGAACCTCGTCGTCCTCGTCCTGCTCCGCGTGACGCCCCGCGCGGTCCGCGGGCTGCGGGACCTCACGCTCGTGTTCGACGCCGCGTGGGGGGTGCTCGTCCTCGCCGCGTCCGGCGGTCCGTTCTCGCCGTTCATCGTGCTGCTGTACCTGCAGCTCGTGGCGGTGACGGTGCTGTTCGCGTGGCAGACGGGCGTGAAGCTCGCCCTCGCCTACACCATCGGGATCGCCGGCCTCATGCTGACCGGCACGAGCCTCGGTGGCGAGGGCGCCAACCTCTACGTCGCCGGCGTCCCGGTGGACGTCACCACCCTCGTCGACGACGTCGACACCGACCTCGTCGAGCTCGTCCAGGGCATCTTCGCGATCGTCACGATGTGGGTCATGGTCGGCGCCACCGCGTACTTCAGCTCGGTCAACGAGCGGGACCTGCGGCGGTCGAACCGTGAGCTCGCCGTCCTGCGGGAGCTCAACACCGAGCTCGAGCGCTCGCTCGACCTCGACGACGTGACGCAGGCCATCGCGCAGGGCACCGTCTCGGAGCTCGGGTACCGACGCGCCGTCGTGTGGCGCGCCTCGAACGGCGAGCTGCGGCCCGGAGGCAGCTCGGGGTTCGACGAGGACGAGGTCGCGTTCCTCGAGACGCTCCAGCTCTCGGTCGGCGCCGGCACGGTCAGCGAGGCCGTCGAGGCCCGTGCGCCCCGGCTCGTCGCGCGCGAGGACCCGCGCCCCGCCGCCCTGGCCGACGCCTTCGCCATCGACAGTCCACTGGTGCTCGTCCCGCTCAGCACCGAGGGACGTCTGCTGGGCCTGCTCACCGTCGAGGTCGCGGCGCCGGTCGGACGCTCGCCGAAGCTGAAGGGCCGCGACCTCCGCATCCTCGCGACGCTCGCGACGGAGGCGTCCCTGGCGCTGGACAACGCCCGCCTCCACGCAGAGCTGCGCGACCTGTCGGTCACCGACGCGCTCACGGGCCTCTACAACCACCGCTACTTCCAGCAGCGGCTGCAGGAGGAGCTCGACCGGGCGGTCCGCAAGGCGGCCGAGGACGGTCCGCTCGCGGTCAGCCTGTTCCTCATGGACATCGACTTCTTCAAGAAGGTCAACGACCGCTTCGGGCACCCCTCCGGTGACGAGCTCCTGCGCTCGTTCGCCAAGCTGACCCTGCGGGTCCTGCGATCGAGCGACGTGGTCTGCCGGTACGGCGGCGAGGAGTTCGCGGTCATCCTCCCCGACACCGACGCCGAGCAGGCGATGCAGGTCGCCGAGCGGTTGCGCGAGGCGATCGAGCGCTCGAACTTCACGGGTTCGGACGGCCGCTACCTCGGTCAGGTGACCTCGTCGTTCGGCGTCGAGACCTACGGGTCCGGTCTGCCGTCGCGCAGCGAGATGATCCAGCGCGCGGACGCGGCCCTGTACGAGGCCAAGGAGAGCGGGCGGAACCGGGTGATCCACGCGGACGACCTCGGCGAGGTGGCCGCGTCCATGCACGCCTGACGGTCACGCGAGGCCGTCGCGGGGCCGCGGCAGATCCACCTTCGGCCGTGGCACGCCCACCCGGTTGCGGAGGATCCCGATGCCCGGGACCTCGAGCTCGAGCACCTCGCCCGGCCGCAGCATCCGGCCGTGCTCGAGGCCGCAGCCGTTGGCGACCGTCCCCGAGCCGAACACGTCCCCGGGGAACACGTCCTCGTCGATCGAGACGTACGCGAGCATCTGCTCGAAGGTCCAGCGCATGTCCGAGGTCCGCGAGTCCGTCACGACCTCGCCGTCGATGCGGGCGACGGGATGGAGATCGAGCGGGTCGAGCTCGTCGGCCGTCACGAGCACCGGTCCGAGGACGGTCGCGAAGTCCTTCGACTTCGCCGGTCCCAGGCGGACCGCCATCTCGGTCCGCTGGAGGTCCCGCGCCGAGACGTCGTTCATGATCGTGTAGCCGAACACGTGCTCGCCGGCGCGGGACTCGGGGATGTCACGGCCGCCGACGCCGACGACCATGGCGATCTCGAGCTCGTAGTCGAGCTCGTCCGTGAACGCCGGCCAGGGCAGCTCCTCCTCCGGTCCCCGGATGGCGCGGTGGTTCTGCTTGTAGAACGCGGGCAGCTCGAACCACTCCGGGGGGATGTCGGCGCCGCGCTTGGCGAACCCGCGTCGCACGTGGTCCTCGTACGCGTAGAAGTCGCGCACCATCGGCGGGGTCGGGATCGGCGCCAGGAGCCGGACGAGCTCCGCCGGGAGGGTGTGCTCGTCGCTGCCGTAACCGCTCGGCAGATCGCCCTCCGTCGCCTGATCGAGGACGGACCGCGCGGTGTCCCAGGCGGCTGGACCCGCGGCGACGAGGTCGAGCAGCCGCCGGGGGAGGGTCCGTCCCACCACGCGCCCCGCACGCTCGAGGTCGACGAGGACCTCCTCCCCGAAGACCTGGAGGAGGCCGGCCGCGCGACCGTGGGCGTCGAGGTCGAAGGACGTGCCGTCCTGCGGCGCGTCCGGGGGGAGGTAGGTGACGAGCCGCATCGGGACCTCGGTCGGAGGGAGGGCCGACGCTAGTTGCCCACGCCCGCGCGGGTCGAGCGGTCAGGGCCGGCTGCGAGGTCCCGCGAGGCCGCTGGTAGCGTTCCCCACGCCGGGCTGGGGAGCCGTTCCGATCAGGTACGACCGACCACGGAGGACGCGCGCGTGAGCATGGACGAGATCCGACAGGCCATCCTCGATGGCGCCGACGGCGACACCCTCGCCGCCATCGACCTCCCCGAGACCATGCGGGCCTGCGTCGTCCGGAAGGACGAGGTCGACATGTTCGAGGGGGTGGACACCCAGGAGAAGGACCCCCGCAAGAGCCTCCACGTCGACGAGGTCGCGATCCCGCCGCTGGGTCCGAACGAGGTGCTGATCGCGCCCATGGCGTCGGCGCTGAACTACAACACCGTGTGGACCTCGATCTTCGAGCCGCTCCCGACGTTCGGGTTCCTCGAGCGCTACGGCAAGGAGTCCGACCTCGGGGCCCGGCACGACCTGCCGTACCACATCGTCGGATCGGATGCCGCCGGCGTCGTGCTCCGCACCGGCCCGGGCGTCACCCGGTGGAAGCCGGGCGACCGCGTCACCGTGCACTGCAACTACGTCGACCTCGAGGCGCCGCAGGGCCACGAGGACTCGATGCTCGACCCGCAGCAGCGCATCTGGGGCTTCGAGGTGAACTTCGGCGCGATGGCCGAGATCTCCATGGTCAAGGCCAACCAGCTGATGCCGATGCCGCGCCACCTCACCTGGGAGGAGGCCGCGTCGCTGGGCCTCACGATGGCGACCTCCTACCGGATGCTCGTGGGCGAGAACGAGGCCCGCATGAAGCAGGGTGACGTCGTGCTCATCTGGGGCGCCACCGGCGGTCTCGGCGGGTTCGCGACCCAGTTCGTGCTGAACGGCGGCGGCATCCCGGTGTGCGTGGTGTCGAGCCAGGACAAGGTCGACCTGCTGCGCGAGGTCGGCGTCGAGGCGATCATCGACCGCAAGGCCGAGGGCTACCGCTTCTTCGACGACGAGGGCACCCCGGACTACCGCGAGTACCAGCGGTTCGGCAAGAAGATCCGCGAGCTCGTCGGCAAGGACCCCGACATCGTCTTCGAGCACCCGGGCCGCTCGACCTTCGGGGCGTCGGTGTTCGTCGCGAAGAAGGGCGGCACCATCGTCACGTGCGCGTCGACGACGGGCTACATGCACGAGTACGACAACCGCTACCTGTGGATGAAGCTCAAGCGCATCCTCGGCTCGCACTTCGCGAACTACAACGAGGCCTACGCCGCGAACGAGCTGGTCGACCTCGGGATGATCCACCCCATCCTGTCGAAGACGTACCCGCTCGACGAGTCGGCGGAGGGCGTCTACGAGATGCACCACAACCTGCACACCGGCAAGATCGGCATCCTGGTGAACTCGCCCGAGGAGGGCCTCGGCGTCGAGGACGCGTCGCGTCGCGAGCGCTCCCTCGAGGCGATCGAGGTCTACAAGCGGTTCTCCTAGGCGCTCCCAGGAGCAGCCGGACAGCCACTCGCGACCCCGTCGATCCCGGCGGGGTCGCCGGCGTCAGCACATGAACACGGCCGAGCCCAGGGGCAGGGCGGGGACGCACGGCGGGTAGATGGCCATGGCGATCACCGGCGGCACGACGGCCCATGCGTACGTGCGGCCCTCGATGACCGTGGCCATCACGGCGACGAACCCGGCGGCGACCGATCCGGCGTAGAGGCCCAGGAGGACGTCGAAGCCGATCAGTGGCACGAGGACGGCGAGGAACGCCACCACCATCGGCGTGATGACCGCCGCCCTCGCGGTGGTCGCACGTGCCGGGACGAGCCGGTCCCCGAGCAGCACGAACGCCACCAGTGCCAGGACCTGCACGAGCACGCGCAGGGCGGACGAGGCCGACCCGATCGACGCCAGGAGCCCGATCACCAGTGCCGACGCGACGGCACCCATCCCGAAGGTGCGGGTGGCCTGCGTGAGGTCGATGTCGGTGGCGGCGAAGGCCTCACGGCCGCGCACGGTGAGGAAGGGGTAGAGCAGCAGCGTGCCGGCGACGACGACGAGCACCGTGAGCAGCTCGACCATGCCGGTGAGCACGATGCTCGCGGCGCCGGCCGGGGACCCCCCGATCGTGGCCGCGCCGGGCAGGAACACGGAGAACCGACCGAGGACCGCCCGCAGCAGCGACCCCTGCGCGGGGTAGCCGCGGAGCGTGCCCGCCACGACGATGGGGATGGCCAGCACGAGCCCCGCCCGGAGCCCGTCGCGGCCGACCTCGAACCCGTACGACTCGGCGCCGAGCTCGCGGTAGCGCGTGAGCAGCAGGGGGACGAGCCCCGTCAGCGCGAACATCCAGATCAGGAACAGCGCCGTGCCGAGGAGGCCGCCCGCCGGGTACCCCGGGATCTTCATCAGGAAGAACACCAGGGACAGGCCGAGCACCGCGGTCGCCCCCGCCAGGATGACGTCGGTCTTGGCGTCCTCGGTGCTCATCCACATGGTCGCGGACGCTAACACGCGTGTCCGCAGGCCCGACCGACGCCCCGCCCACGGGGCGCGGAGGCGCCAACGGGCGGGGGCTATCCTCGCCGACGCGCCGCCCCGTGCGGCCGCTCGTCACCTCGACAGGCAGGACGCCGGGTGCAGCTGGAAGCCTCCATCCTCGTCATCGGCGACGAGATCCTGGGCGGGTTCGTCCAGGACACGAACTCGGGGTGGATGGCGTCGCGCCTGCAGCAGCACGGGGTGCCGCTGACGCGGATCCACACCGTCCCCGACGACCTCGACGACATCGGCGCCGCGCTCCAGGACGAGCTGGCACGGTCCCGGCCACGGGTGATCCTCACGAGCGGGGGGATCGGCTCCACCCCGGACGACCTCACGTACGAGGCGGTCGCGGCGAGCCTCGGACGCGAGCTCGTCGAGGACCCGACGATGACCGGCCGGATCGCCGGCGCGTTGGAGTGGACGAGCGCGCAGGGCGTGGAGGTCACCGACGAGTTCACCTGGCACATGATGCGCATGGCGCGGGTCCCCGAGGGCGCCCGGCTGCTGCGTCACGGCGGCTGGGCCCCCGGGATCGCGGTCGACGTCGACGGCGGCAGCAACGCCGACGGTGCCACGATCGTGATCCTGCCCGGCGTCCCCTCGCAGCTGCGGGCGATCTTCTCCGAGGCGGTCGAGCCCGAGCTGCTCGCGGGACGCAACCCCCGACCGGAGGTCCGTGAGCTCACGCACGGGTTCCCGGAGTCGGCGATGAACCTCTGCTTCGCGCGGGTCCTCGCGGCCCACCCGGACGTCAAGCTCGGCTCCTACCCGGGCGTGCCGATGCTGGTGCGGCTGAGCGGCCCGAAGGAGGCCGTCGAGCTCGCGACCGACGAGGTGGCCACCTACCTCCGCGAGCTGGAGGCCGACCCGGCCGGCGCACGCCTCGCCGCGGCGTGGGCGGACCGGTTCGGCGGGGCGGAGCGGGACCGACGATGACCACCCGCCGCCTGATGTTCGTCCACGCGCACCCCGACGACGAGTCGTCGAAGGGCGCCGCGACGGCTGCCCGCTACGTCGACGAGGGCGCCGAGGTGGTGCTGGTGACCTGTACCGGCGGTGAGGCCGGCGAGGTGCTGAACCCCGCCTGCGAGGACGTGCCACCGGAGCGGATGTCCGCGATGCGGGAGGCCGAGCTGGCCGCCGCGGTGCGGATCATCGGCTTCACCCGCACGCACCAGCTGGGCTTCCACGACTCCGGCTACCACGAGGACCCCGCCGGCGTGCCGGAGGGGACGTTCGCCCGCACGCCCGTCGACGAGCCGGCCGCGGTGCTCGCCGAGGTCATCCGCGCTGAACGGCCCCACGTCGTGGTCACCTACCCCGAGGACGGCGGCTACCCCCACCCGGACCACATCATGTGCCACGAGGTCACCGTCCGCGGCGTCGAGCTCGCCGAGACGGGCGACCTCCCGGGCGAGCCCTGGCGTGTCCCCAAGGTGTACGCGTGCACGGCCTTCCCTCCGGAGCGCGTGCTGGCGCTCCACGAGGGCCTGCTCGAGCGCGGCCTCGAGAGCCCGTTCGAGGGCTGGATGGAGCGGCGTGCCGAGCGCGACGAGGCCAAGGGCGAGCCGGCGGCGCTGATCGAGGTGGGGGAGTGGCTCACTCGTCGCGACGACGCCCTGCGGGCCCACGTCACCCAGGTCGACCCGGACGGGTTCTGGTTCCAGGTGCCCCGTGACCTCGAGCGCTCGGCCTACCCCTACGAGGCCTACCTCCGCATCCGGTCCGACGTCGCGACCGAGGAGCCGGAGAGCGATCTCTTCGCCGGGCTCGACGTGTGACGGACGCCGTCGGGCCGGCCGCGGCGGAGCCGGAGGAGCCGCCCCGCTCGGCGCTGCGGATCCTCGCCACCCGCGACTTCGGGCCGTACTTCGCCGGGAACCTCACCTCGAGCATCGGGACGTGGTTCCAGAACCTCGCCGCGGCCGTGCTGGTCTACCGGCTCACGGGCTCCACGCTGCTCGTCGGGGTCGTGAACTTCGCGCAGTTCATCGGGGCGTTCGTGCTGGCACCCTGGGCGGGCTCCGCGGCCGATCGCTACGACCGCCGCCGGCTGCTGCTCGTCACCCAGGTCGTGGCGCTGGTGGTGACCGGGCTGCTCGCCGCGGTCACCATCACCGGTCACGTGACCGCGCCCATCGTGATCGGCGCGGCGTTCCTCCTCGGGTTCGCGCTCGCGTTCATGGTGCCGGCGCTGCTCAGCCTGGTGCCGCTGCTCGTCCCCCGGCGCGACCTCGAGGTGGCCGTCTCGCTCAACTCCGTGACGTTCAACCTCGCGCGCGGGATCGGGCCCGTCGTGGGTGCCGTCGTGATCGACCGCTACGGGATCGGGCCGGCGTTCGCGATCAACGCCGCATCGTTCCTGGCGCTCATCGCGGCGCTGTTCGTGATCCGTCCGCGAGAGCAGGCGATCGTCGTCGGTCCGCGCCCCAAGCTGCGGGAGTCGATCGCGCTCGTGCGGGAGGACGAGGTCCTGACCGCGCTCCTCGTCGTGGTCATGGCCGTGTCCACGACGACGGACCCGGTCAACACCCTGACGCCCGAGTTCGCGACCCGCATCCTCGGCCGCGCCGACACGGTCGCGGGGTGGCTCATCGGGGCCTTCGGGGGCGGGGCGACGCTGACGGCCGTGCTCCTCACGGGCTGGCTCCGGCGGCGGCGGAACGGGCTCGTCGGCGCGATGGTGGCCGAGGGCGCCGGCATCGTCGTCTTCGCGTTGGCACCCAACCTGCTCGTCGCCCTCCTCGGGATGGCGATCGCCGGCGGCGGCTTCATCGGGGCCATCACGCGGTCGACCACGCGGCTGCAGAACCTCGTGGCCGACGAGCAGCTCGGACGGGTCATGGCGCTGTGGAGCCTCGCGTTCATCGGCACGCGTCCGCTGGCGGCACTCGTCGACGGTCTGGTGGCCGACGTGTTCGGGGTGCGGGTCGCCGGCGTGATGATGGCGCTGCCGGTGCTGCTCGCCGCCGTCTGGGTGCACCGGCTGATCGTGCGCCGCCGCGCCGACCCGGACGCGCCCGCCGGCGACCCCGGGGACGCGCCCGCGACCGTCACAACGCCGGAGGCGGGAGCTCCATCGTGACGTAGAACAGGCAGTCCTTGCGGGCCGCCTCGACCGTGCGGGTCATCATCACGGGGGTGATCGGGGCGGTCGTCACCACGGCGCCGTCGAGGACGCGGAAGTGCTGATCGGTCACGTCCTCACCCGCCGCGTCGACGGCCCGCAGCGGCAGCGCGCCGCCGGGGTGCACGCGTCCGAGGACGTGGCCGGCCGGCACCACCACGAAGTTCAGGACGTCCGCGTCCGCGGCCACCACGAAGTCGGTGTCGTCGGACAGCTCGCCACCGAACGAGAACCGCACCTCGGGCCGGACGTGGACCTTGCGCAGCCCCCCGAGCATGTCGAAGTCACGGCGCAGCCGCTCGCCGCGGAGGTCGTCCTCGCCGAGGTAGCGCCGTAGCCCGTCCACGGCGAACGCGAGCGACTCGGGACGGTCCGGCAGTCCGCACTCGACCGCGATCGTGGCGACGCGCTCGTCGAGCACCTCCATCAGCGTGTGCGCTCCGAGGTCCCAGTACAGGATGGTGGTGGTGAACAGGGTGGCGAGGTTCAGCGTGTCGGGGCGCTCGGTCGTGGCGATGGCGTAGAAGGGGTTGTTGCCCGAGTTGTTGTGGACGTCGACCAGCGCCTCGATGCCGGCGTCGGTGAGCTCGGCGAGGATGCCGTCGGCCGCGCGTCGCAGGCTCGTCGTGGGATCACCCAGTCCCCACACCCGGTTGAAGTCCTCCTGGTCGTCGAGGTAGCGGTGCGAGAACCCCTCGTCGGCCAGCGCCGCGCGGACGTTGCCGATCACGACGTAGAGGTCGAACGGGTACCGGCGTCGGCGCCGGAGGACCTTCAGCACGGCGTGGTAGCCCGTGGACTCGTCGCCGTGGAGCAGGCACGAGATGGCCCGCGGTGGCCGTTCGCCCGTCCCGGGCACGCGGATCAGCGTCGGCTCGCCGAGGGCGCGCAGGAGCTCGCGGTCGTCGAGCGCGAGCAGGTCCTCGGAGAGCCCGTCGGGGAACCGGCGGTACGCCTCCTGCTTCCGGGTCGTCGCGGGCTCGGTGCCGGTGCCGGGGCTCGTGCTCAGTTGGGAAGCTCCCACGTGTGGACGGGTTCGTTGCTGCGCATGTGGCGCATGTAGCGGCGGGTCATCTCGATCAGCGCCTCGTCGCGCTCGAGCTCCTCGACCTCGTAGAGGTGCCGGAAGGTCAGGACCTGCCAGCGCGCACCCGTCATCCGCTTGAGGCAACGCTGCTCGATGATGCCGAGGTAGCGGTCGCGGTCGCCGGGATCGACGCGCCAGGCGTCGAGGCCCGCGTGGGCGAGAGGGAGCAGCGTACGCAGGATCAGCTCGGAGGCGGGGACGACCCCGACCCCGGGCCAGAAGAGCATCGCGTCGATCCCGTCGCGGGAGGACGCGCGGAAGTTGTCTGCGGCGGCCGTGAAGGACAGCTGCTCCTCGATCGGCTCGTCGAGGTCCGCGAGGCCACGCACGAGCCCGTAGTAGAAGGCCGCGTTGGCGACGGTGTCCACGATGGTCGGCCCCGCGGGGAGCACGCGGTTCTCCACCCGCAGGTGCGGCTTGCCACGGGCGACCGCGTAGATGGGTCGGTTCCAGCGGTAGATCGTGCCGTTGTGGAGGGTGAGCTCCTTGAGGTGCGGCACGTCGCCGCGGTCGAGCACCTCGTCCGGGTCCTCGTCCTCGAGCAGGGGCAGCAGGGCGTTGAAGTAGGTCACGTTCTCGTCGAACAGGTCCGTCACGTTGTCGATCCAGCGCTCCCCGAACCACACCCGGGGACGGACACCCTGGGCCGCCAGCTCCTCCGTGCGCGTGTCGATGGTCTGCTCGAACAGCGCGATCCGGGTCTCCCGCCACAGCTCCTTGCCGAGGAAGAACGGCGAGTTGCAGCCGACGGCGATCTGCGCCGCCGAGCCCGCCTGGGCCGCGTTCCACGTCCGGCCGAACCCCTCGGGGGAGACCTGCAGGTGCAGCTGCACCGACGTCGCGGCGGCCTCCATCGTGATCGAGTTCGTCCGCAGGGCCAGCTTCTCCGGCCCCTCGATGTCGACGATCAGGTCCTCACCGCGCGCCTCCAGGATCTGCTCGTTCAGCAGGTGGTAGCGCGGGTTGGTCGAGAGGTTCTGCTCGGTGATGTGCAGGTCGTTCAGCGTCGGCATGATGCCGATCATCACGACGTGCGCGTGGAGCTGCTCGGCGCGGCGTGCCGAGAACCCGTACGAGGTCGACAGCTCTTCCTCGATCTCGCGGAAGACCGACCCGACGAGCTTGTGGGGCGCGAGGTTGAACTCGATGTTGAACTGCGCCAGCTCGGTCTGGAAGTCCGTCGACTCGATGAGGTCGAGCAGCTCGTCGTTGATGTTCATCGGGCAGCCGTCGCTGTCCACCACGTAGAACTCGACCTCGACCCCGATGAGCTTGCGGCCGAGCTCGAAGGCGTCCGCGTCGAGCATGCGCCGCAGGGCGGCGAGACACTGCTTGACCTTCTCGCGGTACCGCTGGCGGTCCTCGCGCGTGAAGCGGACCTCGTCGATGTCCTCACCCACGGCGCGGCCTCCCGGTACGTGGTCGGGGGTGTGGCGGGCTGGTCACGGCAGCTGGCCCACGTGGCCGAGGGCCATGCGGACGAGCCGGTCGTGCCCGGAGCTCATCTCGCCGGCGACGCCGGGCGAGACGGCTTCCTCGGGGGACAGCCAGCTGAAGTCGAGCGCGTCCTGCGCCGGCGAGCACGTCCCCGTGCACGGCACGACGTACGCGAGGCTCACCGCGTGCTGCCGCGGGTCGTGGAAGCCCGTACGTCGCGGGTCCGGGAAGTACTCCGCGACGGTGAACGGCGCCGGCGCCGACGGCAGCTGGGGCTCGGCGTCGGGACCGAGGTCCTTCGAGAGGTGCCGCCACAGTGCTTCCCGGAGGGTCTCGCCGTGGAGGACGCGTCCGCTGACGATGGCCCGGGAGATCGTGCCGTCGGGGATGGCCCGGAGCAGGAGCCCGACCTTCTGGACGCGACCGAGGTGGTCGACCCTCACCGGGACGGCGTCGACGTAGACCAGCGGGACGCGGTCGCGCACGTCCTCGAGCTCGGACTCGGCGAGCCAGCCGGGCGCGGTCTCGGCGACGTCGTTCGTGCTCACTGCTGGCTCCCGTGGTCGGAGGGACGCAGTCTCGCATCCCGGGTCGCCGAGGGCACCTGTCGCCGGGGTCGTCGGTACCGTCGTCCCCGTGATCCCCTTCCGGCGTGTCCTGCCCCTCCTCGTGTCCGTCCTGGTCGCGGGGGCCTGCTCCGCCGCCGAGCAGGCGCCCGCCGGTGCACCGAGCTCCCCGTCGCCGGCGGCCGTGGCGACGCCCGACGTCCCCGCGTCCCCCACGGCATCCCCGGTGCCGTCGGTCCGTCCCTCCGAGGTGGTCCGACCGGACCCCACGGCGACCGCAGCGCCGACGTGGCTCGCGACCCGCGAGCTCCCGCGTCGGGGCGACGGGTACGGCGAGGTCCGACCCACGCCACCCGATCTCGACCCCCGGCACATCGCCACCCGCGACGTCCTGCCGGCGCCGAACGGCCTGACCTTCCGGTCGTCGGTGCGGCCCGTGCCGCGCGACGTCCTCGAACGCTCGACGTGGGCGCCGGACTGCCCGGTCGCACCCGAGGACCTGCGCTACGTGCAGGTGTCGTTCTGGGGCTTCGACGCGCGACCCCACACCGGCGAGCTGCTCGTCGCCGCCGAGGTCGCCGAGGATCTCGTCGCCGTGTTCGGCGAGCTCTACGCCGCGCGCTTCCCGATCGAGGAGATGCGCGTCGTCGACGCGCCGGAGCTCGACCTCCCCCCGACGGGCGACGGCAACAACACCACGGGGTTCGTGTGCCGCCCCGCCCGCGGGCGGACGACCTGGTCCCAGCACGCGCTCGGGCTGGCGGTCGACGTGAACCCGTTCCACAACCCGTACGTCGAGGGAGACCTGGTGCTGCCCGAGCTCGCGTCGACCTACACCGACCGCGACGACGTCCGCCCCGGGATGATCGTCGCCGGCGACGCGGTCACCGGTGCGTTCGGGGACATCGGGTGGGGCTGGGGCGGCGACTGGACGAGCCCGTACGACCCGATGCACTTCTCCGCCGACGGCACCTGACGGGGCGGTCAGGGGCGCGTGGCGAGGACCAACGGTAGGACGGGGGCCGGGTGCACGGCGCGCAGGCGCCAGGTCACGGCCGCGAGCGTCCACCCCGAGTCCGTGGAGACGTCGACGAGCAGCACGGGCCCAGGGGGCAGGCCGGCCGCGACGTCCTCGAGCACGCCGTAGGCGGCGAGGGCGTTCCCGGCGAGGTGTGCCGAGTTCGACATCGTGGACTGCGACGGTCGCTCCGCACGGCGCACGACCGCGCGGACGACCGGGAGACGACCGACGCTGCCGATGCGCTCGACGACGTCGTCGAGGAGCCGGTCGTGGGTGCGCGACGGGACCGGCACGATGCTCGACGGGCGGGCGGGCCAGTCCCAGCGCCGCAGCACCTCGACGATCCCGTCGACCGCCTCGGTCACGAGCTCCTCGTAGCGGGCGTCGTAGCGTCCACCGGCGGAGGCGTCCAGCAGCGCCTGGACGGTGCCGCCCCAGCCGGACTCGTCACCGCCGGCGAGCGCGCGACCGACCTCGGCCCGGCGGTCCGCGGCGATGCGTCCCCGTGCCTCGGACAGACCGGACGGCCACTGCCGGCGCGGGAAGACCGGGACGTCCCGCCCCCGGAGGAAGTCCCGCGCGGCGGCGACCACGTCGGGATCGACCACGACGTCCGGCGCCCAGCCGGTGCAGCCGCCGCAGCGACCGCAGGCGTCGCCCGACGGGTCGTCGAGGAGGCCCGTCAGGAAGCGCATGAAGCAGCCGTCGACCTCGCCCCGGGTGAGGCGACGCATGGCGGCGTGCTCCTCCCGCCGCAGGGCCGCCAGCTGGCGGTACCGCTGCTCGTCGTACACCCAGCCCGTGCCGGTCGACACCCATCCCCCCTGGACCCGCTCCACGGCCCCGTCGACGTCGAGCACCTTCAGGAGCAGCTCCAGCCGGGAGCGGCGCGCGTTGACCCGCTGCTCCAGCGCCGGCAGTGAGCGCGGCTCCTCCCGGTCGAGGGCGTCGAGGAGCGCGTCGGACTCGGTCGCCGTGGGGATGCCCGCGAGATCGAAGTGGTGCCAGATCGCCTCGTCCTTCGCGGTGGGCAGGAGCACGACCTCGGCGGTGTCGATGGCGCGCCCGGCACGGCCGACCTGCTGGTAGTAGGCGACGGGGGAGGACGGGGCGCCGAGGTGGACCACGAAGGCGAGGTCCGGCTTGTCGTAGCCCATGCCCAGCGCGGAGGTGGCGACGACGGCGTCGAGACGGTTGGCGAGGAGGTCGTCCTCCACGGCCTGCCGGTCCTCGGTGCCGATCGCCGACGAGTACGCCGCGACCTCGAGGCCACGTTGCGCGAGGAACGTGGCCACGCGGTCCGTGTCGTCGACGGTGAGCGTGTAGACCACGCCGGCGCGGCCGTGCGCGGGTCGGTGGCGGCGGACGAAGGCGTCGAGCCAGGCGAGCCGCGTGGCGGCGTCGGGCAGGTCCACGACGGCGAGCTGCAGCGAGTCGCGCCCGAGCTCACCGCGGTAGGTGCGGACGTCCGTCCCGAGCTGGACCGCGACGTCCTCGGTGACCCGCTCGTTGGCGGTGGCGGTGCACGCGAGGACCGGCGTGCCCGCCGGGAGGGTCGAGAGGAGGTCCTTGATCCGGCGGTAGTCCGGACGGAAGTCGTGCCCCCAGTCGGAGATGCAGTGCGCCTCGTCGACGACGAGCAGGCCCAGCCGGGCCGCGAGCGGTGCGAGGGCCGCGCGGAACGAGGCCGCGTTCAACCGCTCGGGCGAGATGAGCAGCACGTCGAGCTCGTCGGCGTCGAGCCGCTCGAGGATGCCGGCCCAGTCGTCGGGGTTGGTCGAGTTCACGGTCTCCGCCCGGAGTCCCAGCGAGCGGGCCGCCGCGACCTGGTCGCGCATCAGCGCCAGCAGTGGCGAGACGACGAGCGTGGGGCCGGCGCCCTGACGTCGCCGGAGGGCCGTGGTGATCCAGTAGACGGCCGACTTCCCCCAGCCGGTGCGCTGGACGAGCAGGACCCGACGACGCTCGTCGACGAGCGTCGCGATGGCGGTCGCCTGGTCGTCGCGCAGGACGGCATCGGGGCCGGCGAGACGGGACAGCAGCGTCTGAGCCTCGGCGCTGGTGCTCACGCGCCCTCCGCGGGGGCGTCGTCCTGCCACGCCCGGGTCCGGAGCACGACCGCCTCGGCCTCCGACGCCGCGAGGTCGTCCCGGACGAACCACGTCAGGGAGCGCCCGGTGCCCTCGTCGAGCTGGCGGATCGTCACGCCGTCGGGGACCGCAGCGAGGATCGCCGGCGGCTCCGTCGGCACCTTCGTCGCCCGTCCCGCCTCCGCCGCCGCGAGCGCGTCGCGGTAGGGCCCGAGCTCGGAGAGCCCGAAGCGGGTGCAGCGCAGCTCGACCAGGAGCTCACCGTCACCGTCGAGCCACCGTCCGTACCGGGCGTCGTCCTCGATCGTCTGCTCGCTGGTCGTCTCGGCGTCGGGGAACAGGTCACGCACCAGGTCGTCGGGGACCTGGCTGCAGC
This sequence comes from Actinomycetota bacterium, assembly GCA_019348135.1. GTDB lineage: Bacteria > Actinomycetota > Nitriliruptoria > Nitriliruptorales > Nitriliruptoraceae > JAHWJY01. The sequence continues at coordinate 13,404 of JAHWJY010000022.1, read as the reverse complement.
GCTCGGGCAGTCCGGCCGTGACGTCGACGGCCTCGGTCCGGCTCGACAGGAGGGACCCGGCGGCCACGAAGACGGCGAGGATCGCGAGGTAGAGGGCCGGAAGGGCGCGGGACACGGAGGACTCGGGGCTCGTCGGAGAGCCGCAAGCGTAACCAGCGCGCTGCCGGGCTCACCGACGCTCCGCGGGACGACGAGGCCCCCGCACGTCGCGGGGGCCCCGTCGTGGGTCGTCGCAGAGGTCAGCCGCGCCGGATCCGCTTGCGGGCGTAGCGGATGACGTTGACGCCGAGGTCGAGGGCCGCGGCCGGCAGGCCCGCCACCATGTTCGCCGGCGGGGTGTCCGGCGATGCCGGGTGAGGACGCGACGGCGCCACCTTCCACATCGCCTCCATCGCTCCGCCGAGCGCGCGGCGGCGCTCCTCGGACAGCTGCTCACGGACCCGCGGGAAGAGGTCGCTCTCCTCCTCCTCCATGTGGTGCTCGACGTTCTCGATCACCACCGTCACCTTGGCGTCGTAGCGCGCGGCCTCCACCGAGAGGTGGTCGAGCTCGTCCAGCAGCAGCTCGACCGCATGGTGCTCCTCGAGGTCCTCGTCGACCAGGTCCTCGACGCCGTCGACCTCCTCGCGGACCGCCGGGTAGAAGATCTGCTCCTCGATCTCGGCGTGCTTGACGAGCTCGGTGATCATCGTGCGGACGAGGTCCTGCTTCTTCTGCGAGGGCCGCTTCGCGAGACCGCGGAAGTCACCGAACAGCTCGCGGAAGCGCTCGTGCTGCGCCTCGAGGAGCGTGACCGCATCCGGGCCCTGGTCGGCGAGCTCGAGCGCGCGTTGGAGCTCGTCGCGGTCCATCTGCGAACGTCCGTCGACGTCGCGTTCCTGCGCCAGCTCGTAGAGCTCGTCCTTCGTGAGGTCGTCGTACCGGGTGTTGCGGGTGGCGGTCGCCATTGCGGGGCCTCCTCGGGACGGGGGGTGGGGCATCCCTACCCAAGGAACCGTCCGCCCGGGTGGGCCGCTCCGCGCGGGGCTGGTCACCCGTCGGGGATGCGACCGCCGTCCCGGGCGGCCCCCGGCCGGACGGCCCCGGTGCCCGTCCGGAGGACGGGGCTCAGCCGTGCAGCGATCCGTCGAGGTAGGCCATGGCCTCCTGCACGAGCGCCGTCAGGGCGACCCTCGGACGTCGGTAGAGCCACTCGTCCGCGGCCACGGCGACGGCCTGGACCGCGGTGGTGCTGCGGACGCGGTCCTCGAAGCTCGGGTGGGCGCGACCCCCGGCGCCGGCGAGCTCGCTCTCGAGGTAGGTCGCCCAGCGTTGGTGCCACACGGGGGCGTGGGCCGCGATCCGGGGGTGTTCCCGCAGGAGGCGCACGGTGACCTCCATGTGGTCGTCGCGCACCATCTCCTCGAGGGCCCGCGCCATCGCCAGGGCCAGGGCCTCGATCGAGGGCTCGGGGCCGACCGCGTCGAGGGCCCGGTCGACGATGTCGAAGCCGCCCTCCGCGAGGACGGCGTCCTTGCTGTCGAAGTAGCGGTAGAAGGTGCGCGGCGAGACGTTGCTCGCGGTCGCGATCTCGTCGACCGTCGTCTCGTCGTACCCACGCTCGGAGAAGAGCCGGTACGCGACCCGGACGATCGTCTCGCGGTTCAGCTCCCGCTTGCGCTCCCGCAGACCCATCTCACCCTCACGGCCGTCCCGTGCGCTCCCCGTGAGCGCCGGGGCGCTCCGCGCGGCGGAACGTACTGCTCGCCCCGAACGGCCGGGCGGTCACGTCTGCGATATGTCGGACCTGCCAGGAACGTCCGGTCTCCTCCGGCGGCCTCCCGGGAGACGGGGTCAGGGGACGAGGTGGTCCCGGAACCAGCGCGTCGCGAGGACCGTGACCTCCTCCAGCTGGCCGGGACCCTCGAAGAGGTGACCGGCGCCCTCGACGAGGTCGAGCTCGGTGGGACCCGCGAGGTCGCGGGCCGCCTGCTCGTTCATGCCGATCACGGGTCCGTCCTCCGAGCCGACGATCAGCAGCACGGGGCACGTCACCGCCTGCGGCCGGGTCGCGAGGTCGGGCCGTCCCCCACGCGACACCACGGCCCTGACCCGGTCGGCCCGGGTCGCGGCGGCATCCAGGGCGGCGGCGGCACCGGTGCTGGCGCCGAACAGGCCGGCCGGGAGGTCGCCGACCTCCGGCTCCTCGCCGAGCTGGTCCACGGCGGTACCGAGGCGTCCCCCGAGCAGCGGGATGTCGAAGACGTTGCGGCGGTCGCGGCTCTCGTCATCGGTGAGCAGGTCGAACAGCAGCGTGGCGAACCCCGCGTCGGCGAGCCCGTCGGCGACCTGCCGGTTCCTCGGGCTGTGGCGGCTGCTGCCGCTGCCGTGGGCGAACACCACCACCCCCGCCGGGTCGTCGGGGACGGTGAGGGTCCCCGGCAGGGACCCGCCGTCGACCGGGATGGTCGTCTCTCGTCGTCGCATGTCGCTCCCTCGTCCGTTGGGGTCGTCAGCCCGAGAGCTCGCGGAACAGTCGCTCGGTGTCCGCGCGCCGGCACAGCTCGGAGCCCTCGGTCATCACCGCCGCGGCGCCGGCCGCGACCCCCCATCGGACGGCGGTGACGAGATCCTCACCCCGGAGGAGCGAGCTGGCGATGCCGGCGACGGTGGAGTCGCCCGCTCCGACGCGGCTGCGGATCGGCACCGTCGGCGACCGCACGTGCTCGACCCGCTCGGCGGTCACGAGCATCGCGCCGCCGGCACCCATCGACACGACCACGGCCTCCGTGCCGGCGCCCAGCAGCTCCTCGGCAGCGGCGCGGACCTGGGAGTCGTCCGACAGCTCGCGCTCGACGAGGTCGCCGAGCTCGCGCAGGTTCGGCTTGATGAGCCACACGCCGGCGTCCACGGCGGCGCGGAGCGGCATCCCGGACGTGTCGACGATCGTGCGGACGCCGGCGTCGGCGCACGAGCGCACCAGCCGGGCCCACGTGTCGTCGCCGACGTCGGGCGGGAGGCTGCCGCTGCCGACGACGAGCGTCTCGGCGTGCTCGTCGACCGCGGCGAGGCAGGCCGCGAGCTCGTCGTCGGAGAGCGACGGGCCCGGCAACACGAAGCGGTACTGGTCCTCACTCGAGGTCTCGTCGACGGTCCACGACTCGCGCGTCTCGCCGGCGATGCCGACCGCGCCCACCGGCAGGTCCTCGCCGGCGAGCAGCTGCCGCAGGAGTTCGCCGGACGGCCCTCCGGTGGGGAGGACCGCCAGCGCGTCGGCGCCGAGGCGGGACGCGGCGCGCGCCACGTTCACCCCGCCCCCGCCGGGATCGCGCCGGGGCGCGGAGCAGCGCAGCTTGTCCTCCGGGGTGACCCGCGCCGTGGAGACCGCCAGGTCGACCGTGGGGTTGAGCGTCAGCGTCACGATGCCGGCCATGGCTCCTCTCCGGTCGCCGTCCCGAGCCTAGGGAGTGACCCGGCGGTCCTCGCCGGTCCCCGTGACCGGCCGACCGTGGCGCGACGCTGCCCGGGGCGCCGCGGACTCCGACCATGGCAGCGCGACGTGAGGAGGAGCGGTGACGGGACGGACGAGCGATCTCGAGGTCTCCGCGGAGCTGGAGACGCTCGGTCCCTGGACCGTCGGCTACCGCGGCTACGCCCCGGAGGAGGAGCGGCTGCGCGAGGCGCTGTGCACGCTCGGGAACGGCTACGTGGCGACGCGGGCGGCGTTCCCGGGATCGGTCGCGGACGGCGTCCACTACCCCGGGACGTACGTGGCGGGGTGCTACGACCGTGCGGCGACGGACATCGCGGGACGGTCGATCGTGAACGAGTCGATCGTGAACCTCCCGGACTGGCTGCACGTGCGGATCGCGATCGACGACGGCGACTGGTTCGACCTCGACCGTGCGTCGCTCCTCGAGTACGAGCTCCGGGTCGAGCTGCGTCACGGGCTCCTGGTCCGGCGGCTGCGGTTCCGGGACGCGGAGGGGCGGAGCACGGGTCTGGTCGAGCGTCGGCTCGTGCACATGCGCCACGAGCACCTCGCGGCGATGGAGCTGACGGTCGTCGCCGCCGACTGGTCCGGCCGGCTGCGGATCCGCTCCGGCATCGACGGACGCGTGGAGAACGCCGGCGTGGCGCGGTACGCGGAGCTCGCCTCGGACCATCTCGTCCCCGTGGGGACCGACGAGGTCGACGACGACACCATCCTCCTGCGGGCGGAGACCCGCACGTCCTCGATCCGCGTGGCGGAAGCGGCACGCCACCGGCTCCGTCGTGGTGACGGTCGTCTCGACATCGACCCCGAGCTGGTGCGCGAGGAGGCGTTCGTCGCCCACGAGTTCGACGTCGACGTGGCGGAGGGGGAGGCCGTCACCCTCGAGAAGACGGTGTCGATCCACACGTCACGCGACGTCGCCACGTTCGAGCCCGGCCACGAGGCGCGGGTCGAGCTGGGGGCGGCGGTCGGCTCGTTCGCGGAGCTGGCGGAGAGCCACGCCGTGGCGTGGGTGGGACTGTGGGACCGGTTCCGGACGGAGCTCGAGACCGACGACGACACCGAACGCGTGCTCCGCCTCCACCTCTTCCACCTGCTCCAGACGGTCTCTCCCAACACCGGGCCGTACGACGTCGGCGTGCCGCCGCGCGGCCTCCACGGTGAGGCGTACCGTGGGCTCATCATGTGGGACGAGATCTTCGTCCTGCCCATCCTGAACCTCCGGCTCCCGTCGCTGACGCGCTCGCTCCTCGCCTACCGCTACCACCGTCTGCCAGCCGCCCGGCGCGCCGCGCTCGACGCCGGCCACGAGGGCGCGATGTTCCCGTGGCAGAGCGCGATGGACGGTGAGGAGATGGCCCAGGAGGTCCACCTGAACCCCGTCTCGGGTCGCTGGGTGCCCGACGCGACGCACCTCCAGCGCCACATCGGGCTGGCGGTCGCCTACAACGTGTGGCAGTACCACCAGACGACGGGTGACGACGCCTTCCTCGCGGAACAGGGCGCGGAGATCCTGCTCGAGGTGGCCCGCTTCTTCGCGAGCCTCGCCACGTACGAGCCCGGCCCTGCCCGGTACGCCATCCGTGGGATCGTCGGTCCCGACGAGTTCCACACGAGCTACCCGGACGCGGAGGGGCCGGGGGTCGACAACAACGCCTACACGAACGTGATGGCGGCGTGGCTGTTCCGCCGGGTGGTCGAGCTCCCCGGCCTGCTGGCCGACCACCGCTGGGACGAGCTCTGCGACCAGCTCGGCGTCTCGCGGCGGGACGTGGAGCGGTGGGACGAGCTGAGCCGGTCCCTCGTCGTCCCGTTCCACGGCGGGGTGATCAGCCAGTACGAGGGCTACGAGCAGCTCGAGGAGCTCGACTGGGACGGCCTGCGCCGGCGGCACGGGGACATCCACCGGCTCGACCGGATCCTCGAGGCCGAGGGCGACACCCCGGACCGCTACAAGGCGTCGAAGCAGGCGGACGTGCTCATGCTGTTCTACCTGTTCTCGGCCGACGAGCTCCGCGACCAGTTCGAGCACATGGGCTACGAGCTGGCGCCGGAGACGGTCACCGACACCATCGACTACTACCTCGAGCGGACGAGCCACGGCTCCACGCTGAGCGCGGTCGTCCACGGCTGGGTGCTGGCACGGTCCCAGCGTGAGCGGGCGTTGACGTTCCTGCGGCGCGCGCTGGTCAGCGATGTCAACGACGTGCAGGGCGGGACCACGGAGGAGGGGGTCCACCTCGGGGCGATGGCCGGCAGCGTCGACCTGCTGCTGCGCTGCTTCACCGGGCTCGAGATCCGCGACGGGACCCTGCACGTCAACCCGTTCTGGCCCGAGGAGCTCGGGGTCCTCGAGTTCGACATCCTCGTCCGGGGCCACCCGCTGACGTTGCGGACGTCGGGGGCGTCCGTGCGGGTGACGAGCGCGCCGGGTCGCCGGCCGCCGTTGACGGTCACGTCCCCCACGCGGACGGTCGAGCTCCGGCCGGGTCAGTCGGTCGAGCTGCGCTGAGGCGCGACCGTGACCTCGGCCAGGTCACGGACCACGACGTCGGCACCGTGCTCCCGGAGCACCTGCGCCGCGCCCCCACGATCGACCCCGATCACCAGGCCGAACCCGCCGCGCCGGCCGGCCTCGACGCCGACGTGGGCGTCCTCGACGACGACCGTGCGCACCGGCTCCGCCTCGATGCGACGGGCCGCCTCCAGGAGCACCGCCGGGTCGGGCTTGCCCGGGAGGCCGAGCTCGGCCGCGGTCACGCCGTCCACGCGGGTCTCGAACAGGTCCTGGAGACCCGCCCGGCGCAGGACGGACTCCCCGTTGCGGCTGGACGTGAAGACCGCCGTCCGCAGTCCGGCGGCCCGCAGGTCGTGCACGAGCGACACCGTCGAGCGGTAGACCTCGACACCGTCCTCGTCGAGCCGCTCGCGGAAGTAGCGGTCCTTCCGCTCGCCGAGACGCTCCACCGTGGGCTCGTCCGGCTCGATGCCGCGCGAGGCGAGGAAGGCGCGGACGCCGTCGAGCCGCGGCCTGCCGTCGACGTGGCGGACGTAGTCCTCCTCGGTGAAGGGTCCGTGGTCCTCCGTCGGGTCTCCGGCACGGTCGCGGAGGTAGGTGTCGAACAGCCGCTTCCACGCGCCCCGGTGGACCGACGCGGTCTCGGTCACGATGCCGTCGAGATCGAACAGAACGGCGTGGTAGCGGCGAGCGTCGATCGTGGTCGTCGGCGTCAACCCGCCTCCGTGGCCACGGCGTCCCGTTGGCGGACGTGGGTCGCGACGGCGGCGATGAGGGCGATGCCCATGATGGGGGTGGAGACCTGCTTGAGCAGCGCCGACTCGGTGATGAGGCCGACCAGGAAGCCCAGCAGGCCGAGGTTGACGGCCCACGCGATCGCGCGTTGCGTCGCGTCCCACGGGACCCGGCGGCCGGTCGTCGACAGCAGCGCGTTCGTCATCAGACCGATGAAGAGGGCGTGGTCGAAGGCGAGCAGGATGTTGGTGCCCTCCCCGGCTTCGGGATCGACGGCCCCGCTGATGAACAGCTGCACGAGGTAGACGAGCAGGCCGATCCCGACGGCGAGGAACACCACCGACCAGCGGGCGAACGTCCGCGGTCCGCCGGCGCGCCACGCCGACGGCTGGAGGTGGCTCCACATCCGCACGACGAAGATCACCACGGCGATGACCTGCAGCATCGACGCGAACTGCAGCAGGGGCTCGACCTCGAAGATGATGCCGACGTTGAACAGCAGCCCGGCGGCGAACAGGGCCCAGGCCGCTCCGGCTCCCGCCTTGCTGTCGGCCACGAGCGCCGGCTCCTCGGCGAGGCGCCACTCGGCGATGCCGAAGCCGGCCAGCAGGAGGTAGCCGGCCAGCATCGCCGGCGGGTGCGCACCGGCGAGGTTGCCGGCCATGTCGTCGCTCAGCCCGGGGAGCGATCCGTTGGCGATGTAGAGACCGAGGAGCACCCCGAGCACGGCGCCGATGACGAGCGAGACCAGCGCGAGGTAGAGGGCGAGCGCAGCGACCGAGCGCCGGGCCTGGCGTCGACGCCGGGTGGTCCAGACCAGCACGTACACGATCGCCAGCAGCTCGAGCGTGCCGGCGACGGGCCGGAGCACGCCCTGGGTCGTCGCGAAGGCGAGCACGTAGAGCACGGTCGTGGCGATCATGACCTGCGCGACGCGCGTGCCGGACGGGACGTCGTCCGCGCCGCCGAAGACGAGCAGGGCCACGCCCACGACGGCCAGCGTGATCCAGCCGAGCGTCCCGGCGTGGACGTGGGTCAGGAGGAGCTCGTGGGACGGCTCCCACAGGTCCATCCCGTTCAGGACGCCGATGACGATCGTGACGAGGAAGATCACCAGCGCCGACTGGAACAGCATCCTGGCGGGCGCGCGCAGCGGTTCCATCATGCCCCCACGGCTCCGGGACCGTCGCTCCGCGCGTCGGTCCGTCCGCACCACGTATACGACGGATCCGGGTCGTTTGTCCAGGCTCCGTCCGCGGCCGGCCCGGACCGTCAGGCCGAGGTGGCCTCCGCCAGGGGATCGCTGGTCGGGGTGAGCGACGGCACGTCGAGGAACGACCGACCGCTGGCGTTGACGTAGCCGCTGTGGACGTGGACGCCCCGTGGGTGGATCGACAGGCTCACGAGCGTGAAGACACGGCGGTCGACCGAGTCCGGGAGGTCGATCGCGAAGGGCAGCTCGTACTCGGTCGTCCCGGGGGTCACGAGCGTGGAGACCTCCACCGACCCCAGCGTGACGAACCCGTCGGGCCCCTTCGCGGTGGCGACGAGGTCGACGACGACCTGGCCGGCGCCGGTGCCCACACCGGTCTCGGCGCACGGGACCGGCGGGGGGGCCGGCGACGCGCACACGGAGGTGCGGGACGACACGAGGATCGTCCCGGTCAGGTCGCGGCTCGCGTCGAGGGTGATCTCGAAGGGCTTCTGCGTGTCGTACCTCCGCGGCAGGAACAGCCCCTCGCCCGTCTGGTGCTCCACCTCGTTGAGCGGCAGGCCGTAGATGAAGCCGCAGCTCGAGCCGGTGGTGGGCTCGGTGTAGGTCAGCACCTGCTTGCTCCGGTCGGTGCAGCCGTCGGCGCCGTTGTGGACGTAGAGGTGCTCGGTGGTCTCGGTGAACTCCGCAGGGTGGCTCGTCGCCATCGTGAGGGCCACGGCCAGGCCGAGGGCGGGGAGGCTGAGCGAGCGTCGCATGGGGATCTCGGTCGTCGTAGGGAGCCGCCTCCCGGGGGAGGCGAAGGGCCACGGTCGGTCCCGTCGGCGGGACGCTTCGACGTCCGCCAGGCCGTCTCCTCTCCGGCGTTGCGGAGTGCGCGGCCGGCGTGGGTACGTTGCCGGGCCGACCCTGGAGGCGCAGTGGACCAGCTGACCGCGATCGACCGGACCCTGATCGCGCCGGTCCTGCCCGAGGGGATCGACACGCCGGCGGTCGTCGTCGACCTCGACCGGGTCGACGCGAACATCGCCCGCATGCAGACGCTCCTCGACGGCCGCGGCGTCGATCTCCGTCCCCACGCGAAGACGCACAAGAGCCCGTTCTTCGCCGAGCGGCAGCTCGTCGCCGGCGCGGTCGGCATCACCGTCGCCGTCCTCGGCGAGGCCGCGGTGATGGCCGACGCCGGCATCGAGGACGTGTTCGTCGCCTACCCGGTGTGGGCGGTCGGTGCGAAGGCACGCCGGGTCCGTGAGCTGGCCGGTCGCATCCGCCTGGCGGTCGGGGTCGACTCCGGCGAGGGCGCCACGCAGCTCGGGCGCGCCGTCGACGGCGCGGACGACCGTCCCGACGTGCTCATCGAGATCGACTCCGGCGAGCGGCGCACGGGCACCGACGCCGTCCGCGTCGTGGACGTGGCCCGAGCGGTCGTCGACGCCGGTCTCACCCTCCGCGGGGTGTTCACCCACGGCGGCCACGCCTACCGCGGCCCGGACCGGGTCGTCGAGGCCGCGATGGACGAGGGGTCCACCCTCGACGCGGCGGTCCGCCGTCTCCGCGACGCCGGGTTCGACGTCCCGGTGGTGAGCGCGGGCTCCACACCCACGGCGGTGGCATCGTCGGCGGACCCGATCACCGAGGAGCGGCCGGGGACCTACGTCTTCGGCGACCGGCAGCAGGCCAACCTCGGTGGGTCCGACCCGTCGTCGCTCGCGCTCGCGGTCGCGGCGACCGTCGTGAGCACCGCGGTGGCGGGCCGCTGCGTGCTCGACAGCGGGGCCAAGGCGCTGGCGAAGGACAGACCCGGGTGGCTCGCCGGCCACGGCGTCGTGCCGCAGCTGCCGGGCGCGGTCATCGGATCCGTCTACGACCACCACGCCGTCCTCGACCTGCCGCCCGGCCTCACCCCGCCGCGGGTGGGCGACGTCGTCGCGGTCGTGCCGAACCACGCGTGCCCGGTCGTGAACCTCACCGACGAGCTGGTCCTCACGCGCGGCGGCGAGCACGTCGAGGACCTGCCCGTGCTCGCACGAGGTCGTACCCGATGACCGGCACGGCCGACATCACCGTGCTCGCGACCGGCGGCACCATCGACAAGATCTACGCCGTCACCGGCCAGCTCGAGATCGGGCCACCGGCCGCACGGTGGCTGCTCGACACGCTGACGACCGATCTGCGCATCGAGGTGCGCTCCATCCTCGCCAAGGACAGCCTCGACATCACTTCCGCCGACCGACGGACCATCGCCGACGCCCTCGACGACGTGGAGACGCCGTCCGTCGTCATCACCCACGGGACCGACACGCTGACCGACACCGCCGAGTACCTGCGCCAGCACGCGGCCGGGACCTCCAGGGTCATCGTCCTGACGGGCGCGCTGCGACCCGCGGCGATGATCGACAGCGATGCGGCACTGAACCTCGGGGCCGCGCTGATGGCCTCCCAGACGCTCGGTGCGGGCGTGTACGTCTGCATGGGAGGACGGGTCTTCCCGGCAGGCGCGGTCCGCAAGGACGCCTCCACCGGACGGTTCCTCACCCCGCCGGCACGTGGGACCCGGTGACCGAGGACCCGGTCGACGGTGGGGGTGGACCGTCGCTCGAGCCGGCGCCGTCGACGACCATGGGGCACGGAGGGTTGAGAACATGCCGAACCGCTTGAGCCGTGAGACGTCGCCGTACCTCCTGCAGCACGCCGACAACCCGGTGGACTGGTACCCGTGGGGGGAGGAGGCCTTCGAGCGCGCCCGCGACGAGGGCAGGCCGATCTTCCTGTCCGTCGGGTACAGCTCGTGCCACTGGTGCCACGTGATGGCGCACGAGTCCTTCGAGGACGATGACATCGCGGCGGAGCTCAACGACCGCTTCGTCAACGTCAAGGTCGACCGGGAGGAGCGGCCGGACGTCGACCAGGTCTACATGGAGGCCGTCCAGGCCATGACCGGCCGCGGGGGGTGGCCGATGTCGGTGTTCCTGACGCCGGACGGCGAGCCGTTCTACGCGGGGACGTACTGGCCGAAGGAGCGTCGTCACGGCATGCCGGCGTTCCGCGAGGTCGCCGCGGCGATCTCGGAGGCGTGGCGCGACCGACGCGACGAGGTCGTCGCCTCCGCCGGCGAGATCACGGCCCACCTCCGCGAGGCGGGCCGCGACGCGGCGGCGGACGATCTCGACCTGTCCATCACGGACGAGGCCGCGGCGCTCGTGGTGGGCCAGGCCTGGGACCGCCAGCTCGGCGGGTTCGGGCGGGCCCCGAAGTTCCCGCAGGCGATGACGATCGCGTACCTCCTCGACCGGCACGTGCGCACGGGTGAGGGCGACGCCGCCGAGGCGGCGATCTCCGCGCTGGACGCGATGGCGCAGGGCGGGATCTACGACCACGTCGGTGGCGGGTTCGCGCGGTACTCGACCGACGCGCGGTGGCTGGTGCCGCACTTCGAGAAGATGCTCTACGACAACGGCCTGCTCCTCGCCGCCTACGCGCAGGCCTACGCGGTCAGCGGCGCCGAGCGGCTGCGGCGCGTGGCGGTCGAGACGGCCGACTACCTCCTGCGCGAGATGCAGCAGCCCGAGGGTGGGTTCTCCAGCGCCACCGACGCGGACTCCGAAGGCGTCGAGGGGAGGTTCTTCGTCTGGAGCCGGGACGAGTTCGACGAGGTCGTCGCGGGCATCGGGGAGGACGCCGACCTGTTCGCCGCGTTCTTCGGCGTGTCGCGCGAGGGCAACTGGGAGGGCACGAACATCCTGCACGAGCCGGTCCGACGCGACCGCTTCGCCGAGGAGCGAGGGCTCGACCTCGCCGACCTGCAGGAGCGGATCGACCGCGTCCGCGCGGCGCTGTACGAGCGTCGCGCCGGCCGCGTCCCGCCGGGCCTCGACGACAAGGTCCTGACATCGTGGAACGCGCTCGCCATCCGCGGGCTGGCGCTCGCCGGCGCGTGGCTCGCCGAGGACCGCTACGTCGAGGCGGCGGCGCGCACGGCACGGTTCGTCGAGGACCACCTCGTCGTGGACGGCGCCCTGCACCACACCTGGAAGGACGGCCGCGCCGGCATCCCCGCCTTCCTCGAGGACGTCGCGCTCCTCGCCGGCGCCTACCTCACCCTCTACGAGGTCACGGGCGACGTGCGCTGGTTCGAGCGCTCGGTCGAGCTCGCCGAGGATGCCGTGGCGCGGTTCTCGGACGACGAGCACGGCGGCTACTTCGCGACCGCCCACGACGCCGAGACGCTCTACACGCGGCCGAAGGACACGTGGGACAACGCGCAGCCGTCGGGGAACTCCGTGCTCGCCGAGGTCTTCGCCAAGCTCGGGGCGTTCACCGGCGAGGCCGTCTGGACCGACCGTGCCGAGGGGGTGGTGCGGCTCTTCCAGGAGCACGCCCGTCGCAACCCCGTCGGCTACGGCTACCTCCTGCAGGTCGTCGAGCGGCTCCTCGCCGGCCCCGTGGAGGTCGCCGTCGTGGGTGCGCCCGGCCTCGCCCGCGACTCGCTCCTGGCCGAGCTGTGGCGGCACCCGCGCCCCGGCACGGTCGTCGCGGTGGCGACGCCGGGCGACGCGGCCGCCGAGGTCGTCCCCCTCCTCGCGGACCGCCCCGCGGTCGACGGGCGGCCGGCGGCCTACGTGTGCCGGGGGTTCGTGTGCGATCGGCCGGTGACGACCCCGGACGAGCTCCGCGCGCTCCTCGAGCCCGACCGCACCTGACCCCGTCCGCGGGGCGGGGTGGGACACCGTGGAGAGGTGTCCTGTGGCGTAGGCTCCCGCCGGAGCCGGTGCCACCGCACGACGACACCCGAGGAGACACCGTGGAGGACTGGGGCGAGCGCGATCCCCGCTGGGCCGGCATCCGGACCGAGTGGCTCGAGGTGCAGGGGACCAGGGTCCGCACGCTGCGCCACGACGGGCCCGCGACCGGCATCCCGCAGCTGCTCGTGCACGGCCTCGGAGGGTCGTCGACGAACTGGCTGGAGGTCATGGGCGAGCTGTCGGCGTACGGGCCGGTCCTCGCGATGGACCTGCCCGGCTTCGGTCTCACGGCGCCGCCGGTGACCAACGGCTCGCGGGTGCGGCCGAACGCGCGCTTCATCTCCGCCCTGTGCGAGGTCGTCGGCTGGGACCGGGTCGTGCTGTACGGCAACTCGATGGGCGGGCTGATCAGCACGCTCGTGGCCGGCCACCGGCAGGACCTCGTCTCCCGGCTGATCCTCGTCAACCCCGGCCTGCCGGCCCCCCGCCGGCACGCACACCGGATCCCGCCGATGGCGCTCCTGCGCTTCGCACCGTTCGTGTCCCAGCGCCTCGGCACGCTCGCGCTCGAGCGCATGTACGACCGCCTCACCCCCGAGCGGGTCTACCGCGAGACGGTGAACCTCGTCTACGCCGACCCGGACAAGCTGCGCGAGCCGCTGCGCGAGGTCGCGATCGAGAACGTCGCGCGGGCCACCGAGCTCGACTGGCGCATCGACGG
>JAHWJY010000215.1 GCA_019348135.1 Actinomycetota bacterium | reverse complement strand
GCGATCTGCACCCACCCCGAGATCGAGCACCACTTCGAGCTCGACTCCTTCGAGCAGCCGTCGGTGCACACCATCGACGTCGTGCCGGGCGTGGAGGCCTACGACCCCGAGGTCGGCGGCGAGCCGCTCAGCGGCTGGCCGGAGCCGTACGCGCCGATCCGCATGACGTTCCTCGAGGCGAAGAAGCCGGCGCCGAAGAAGAAGGCGGCCAAGAAGAAGAAGGCGGCCAAGAAGAAGTCCGCCGCGAAGACCGCGACGAAGGCCTCGGGCGCGAAGAAGAAGGCGACGAAGAAGTCGACCTGAGCCCGGCTACGCTCGGCCGACGGTGAGTGCCAAACGATCCGCGACCCCCCCGGTGGGGGCGCCGGGAGATGTGCTGGGGGGCGGCGCGGAGCGCGCCGCCTACCGGGCGCTGCTGCGCGACAACGTCCCCTTCCGCAACCTGTTCTTCGCGATGCTGTCGTCCAGCCTCGGGGACTGGATCGGGCTGTTCGCCATCCTGGCGCTGACCGAGACGCTCGCCGGTGCCACCCGCGCCGGCGCGTTCGCGCTGTCCGGGATCATGGTCGCGCGGGTGCTCCCGACGCTCCTCCTCGGACCGGTGGCGGGGGTCTACGTCGACCGCTGGGACCGCAAGCGCACCCTCATCGCCACCGACATCGGCCGCGGCGTGGTCATGATCTGGGTGGCGCTCGTCGGGGACGTCTTCCAGCTGTTCGTCGCCACGTTCCTGATCGAGGTCATGTCGACGCTGTTCATCCCCGCCAAGGACGCGACGCTGCCCAACCTCGTGGCGCGCGAGCGGCTGGTCCAGGCCAACCAGCTGAACCTCATGGTCACCTACGGGACCCTGCCACTCGGAGCCGCGGCGTTCGCGCTGCTCATCGGCTTCACCAACACCTTCTTCTCGGACGTCCCGCTGTTCGCGGGACGGGCGTCGGCGCTGCCGATCTGGATCAACGCGGTGACGTTCTTCGTGTCCGCCTGGTTCATCCACCGCATCGCCATCGCCAGCCCGGACCGGACCGAGCGGTCCGATCCCGGCGACGAGGCGGGGGCGTGGACGGAGCTCCGCGAGGGCATCGCCTTCATCGCCACGCAGCCGCTCATCCGCGCGCTCGTCGTCGGGGTCATGGCGGCCTTCGTGGCGGCCGGCGTCGTCGCCAGCGGGGTCGGCAAGCTGTTCGTCACGATCGTGAACGCCGGCGACTCCGGCTTCGGCGTGCTGGGCGCGGTGCTCGGGGCAGGGCTCTTCCTCGGGCTCGCCGCCGCTGGCCCGGCGTCCCGGCGGGTGACCAAGGAGCGGCTCTTCGCGCCGGGGATCGCGGTCGCCGGCGTCGCGCTCGTCGTCACGGCGCTCATGCCCCGGCTCGACCTCGCGACGATCCCCGCCTTCGTCATGGGCGCGGGAGCCGGGCTGTCGTTCGTCACCGGGTACACGATGCTGCAGGAACGATCCGACGACGAGATCCGGGGTCGGACGTTCGCGGCCTTCAACACCGGCGTCCGGGCGGCGCTGTTCGCCTCGCTCGTCGTCGGTCCGTTCCTCGTCGGGGTCATCGGCCTCGAGACCGCCGGCCACACCCCGCCCTACCCCTACGCCGTCGGGGGCGTGCGGTCCACGCTGATCCTCGCCGGCCTCGTCGCGGTGGCCGGCGCGATCTGGACCGGCCGCGCCATCGGCGGGGTCCTGTCCGCGGGCGCGGCCGGCCTGGACCTCGCGTCCGACCCCTCGTCGACCCCCGCCCACCCCGGCCTGTTCGTGGTCTTCGAGGGTGGCGAGGGCGCCGGGAAGTCGACGCAGCTGGCGCTCCTCCGCGAGGCCCTGGAGGCCGACGGCCTGCCGGTGCTCCTGACGCGGCAGCCCGGCGGCACCCGCCTGGGCGAGCTCATCCGTGGCGTCCTGCTCGACCCCAGCTCACAGCTGACGGACCGCGCCGAGGCCCTGCTCTTCGCCGCCGACCGCGCCCAGCACGCGGAGGAGTCGATCCGACCGGCGCTCGAGGACGGCTCCGTGGTCCTGTGCGACCGCTACGTCGACTCCTCCATCGTCTACCAGGGGATGGCCCGTGGCCTCGGCGGTCCCGAGGTCGAGGAGCTGAACCGCTGGGGCACCGACGACCTCCGGCCCGACCTCGTCGTGCTGCTCGACGTCGATCCCGTCGAGGGCCTGCGCCGCGCCGGCTCCGAGCCGGACCGGATGGAGGCCGGGGGGTTGCCGTTCCACGAGCTCGTCAACGCCGGCTTCCGCCGTCGGGCCGAGGACGACCCCGTCCGCTACCTCGTCCTCGACGCGGGTCGGCCCGTCGACGACCTGCACGCGGAGATCCTGCTGGCGGTCCGGCGGCTCCTGGCGCGGCACGGCCTCGGAGCCGCCACGGTGCCCCTGGAGGTCTCCCCGTGACGACCCTCGCCCCGCCCGTCGCGACCTGGGACGACGTCCTGGGCCAGGACGCCGCGGTGCGGAGCCTGCGCTCCGCCCTCGCCGGCGACCAGGTCGCACACGCGTGGCTCGTCGTCGGACCGTCCGGGGTCGGGCAGCGGGAGCTCGCCCGCGCGCTCGCCGCGGCCCTGAACTGCCCCGTCTCGGACGACCCGGCCACCGGGTGCGGCACCTGCTCCACCTGCGAGCGCATCGCCCGCGGGACCCACCCGGCGGTGCTCGACTTCGAGCCGGAGGGGCAGTTCCACGTCGTGGACGCGGTGCGCGGCGACTGGATCCCGGCCGCGACCCGAACGATGACCGAGGGTCGCCGCAAGGTCCTGCGCATCGTCGCCGCGGACCGGATGAACGAGGGGGCCCAGAACGCGTTCCTCAAGGTCCTCGAGGAGCCGCCGGCGTCGGTGGTGTGGCTGCTCGACGTCGAGGAGGACGGGCTGCTGCTGGACACCATCGTGTCGCGGTGCCGCCGGATCGATCTCGTGCCGTGGACGCCGGACGCGATGGCGACCCTCGCGGCCCAGCTCGGCATCCCCCACGAGGACCGCGCGGCGCGGGTCCGCGCGGCCATGGGGTCCCCGGACCGGCTCCGCGACCTCGCCGACCCGGAGCTCGCCGAGGCGCGCTGGCGGCACCTCGCGATCGTGGCCGAGCTCGCCGAGCGCGGGCCGGGCGCGGTCGTGCCGATGGCGAAGGAGCTCGTCGCGTGGAGCCGCGGCCGCAGCGCGGCCCTGAAGGAGGCCCACCTCGGCGAGATGGAGCGGCTCGAGGAGGCGTACGGCGTCGAGCGCGACAAGGGTTGGCCGCCCGGCGTGAAGCAACGGCTCACGAAGCGGTTCGAGCGCTTGGAGCGGCAGGAGCAGCGGCGGGCGCTCGAGATGCTCCTCGACGACCTCGCCTCCTACCTGCGTGACCTGCTCGCGGTGCACGCAGGTGCCGACGCCGCCACGCTGGTCAACATCGACCACGAGGCCGCGCTGGCCCGGGACGCCGAACGGCTCGACGTGGTCGACGTCGTCGCCGGGCTCGGCGCGGTCGAGCGTTGCCGCGAGGCGTTCGAGCGCAACGGCGCTCCCGAGCTCCAGCTCGAACGGCTGCTCCTCGCGATCAGCCTCCCCCTCTACCGTCCCTGACCGGAGCCCCGCCGTTGACCGAGAAGCAGCAGCCGCCGACCGAGCACCGCACCCCCGACCGCGTCCACGCGCCCTCGATCGTGATGGTCAACACCGGCGACGGGAAGGGGAAGTCCACGGCGGCGTTCGGCACGCTCGTCCGCGCCGTCGCCCGGGGGTGGAAGGG
>JAHWJY010000214.1:1853-3744 GCA_019348135.1 Actinomycetota bacterium | reverse complement strand
GCGCGTACGCGCCGCCGACCTGGGCGGCCTCCTGGCCCTTGCACGAGGCGTAGACACCGAGCTGGCCCTGCCGCTGGAGGTTGATCGCCTCCTGGTCGACCCGGCGGGTGACCACCATCAACCGGTACAGCTCGCGCAGCTGCTCGTCCCCGAGATCGATGGGGTGCTCGGGATCCTCGTGGAACGTGCCGTCGGGATCGAGCAGGTGGACCGGCTCCTCCGGAGGGAGCAGGTCCCTCGGGTCGGTGCTCTTCGCCACATCCGGCTCCTCGTTCGGGGGCGGCACGGCGGGGTCCGCCGTCGTGCTGCCCGTGGTGGGTCCTCGCGTGCCCGCGTCGGCGTCGTCCGTCCCCCCGGCCGCGGGGTCGCCGCGTGCTCAGCGGATCGGAGCCGGAACGCCTCCCCTGCTCCCTGCCGGGGTCGGCCACGCTCGGGGGCGGACCCTAGCGAACGGGCTCCGGCGCCGGCACGGGACGGACGGCCCGACGGGCCCCTACCGCCGGACGACGACCGCGTGCGCGCGCTCGGGCGCCCACAACCCGACGGCCGTCGCGAGCGCACCCAGGAAGAGGTAGGTCCAGGCCGTGCCCCGGTCGACGCCGAGGGCGTCCCCGAAGGCCTGCGGCTCGATCAGCCACACCAACCCGAACACGATCGCGATCAACCCGAACGCCGTCAGCGACCCCGCCTGGCGGGACGCGGCGACGCCGGCCATCGCGAGCCCGCCGATGATCTCGATGATGCCCATCAGGCTCGACCGGGCGAACGGCCCCACCGTCGTCCGGCCGCCGGTGAGGTCCTCGACGGGGACGCCCGCGCGGGCGAGGGTCACGATCCCCACGACGAGCATGAAGAGCGCGATCGCGCCGGCGAGCACCGCCACGACGAGCGTGGGATCGAGGTCGGTGCCGTAGCCGCGGGACCTCGTCTCCGAGGGCGGTGCGGTGGGGCGCCCCCCGCTGCCGTCGCGTTCGATCACGCGCGTCTCGTCGTTCGGGTCGGTGGGACGGTCGGGCACGATCGGCCTCCTGGGGCGACGGGGTCACCGTAGGGCACCGTCCCCCCGGCAGCGCCCGTGGACATGCTCGTCCGGACGCCGACGCGTCGACCTGGCCGTTCGACGGTGGTCGCCACGGGTCACGCCGCCGGCGGGGCGCCGTCCGGCCCGGACCACCCGCGCGCGTGGCAGCCCTCGACGTGGTCGTTGACGACGCCCATCGACTGCATGAAGGCGTAGGCGGTGGTCGGCCCGACGAACCGGAACCCACGGCGCTTGAGGTCCTTCGCCAGCGCCGTCGAGCTCGGTGTGAGCGCCAGCTCGGAGAAGACGTCGCGCGTGAGCCGCCGCGGACGCTCGGCCGGGTCCGGGACGTAGCGCCACACGAACGCGTCGAGCGAGCCCTCCTCCGCGATGAGGGTCTCGGCGGCACGCGCGTTCGCGACGGCCGCCTCGATCTTGCCCCGGTGACGCACGATCCCGGCGTCCCCGAGGAGGCGGGCGACGTCCGCCTCGGTGAACCGCGCGACCGTGGCGATGTCGAAGCCGGCGAACGCGCTCCGGAACGCCTCGCGCTTGCGCAGGATCGTGATCCACGCCAGGCCCGACTGGAACCCCTCCAGGACGAGCTTCTCGAACAGCCGGGTGTCGTCGTGGACCGGCCGGCCCCACTCGCGGTCGTGGTAGTCGACGTAGGCGGGGTCGTCCCCGCACCACCAGCAGCGCCGGCGACCGTCGTCGCCGGCGACCAGCCCGGGTTCGACGGCGTCGCTCACGTCGGTGGACGCTACCGCCGAGCGCCGCTCCCGGACCTCCCCCGGACTCGCCCACCGAACTTGGCTCCTCCGGAGTGATCGAGATGCGAAAGAAGAGGGTGCCAAGTTCCTGCGGCTA
>JAHWJY010000214.1:0-1753 GCA_019348135.1 Actinomycetota bacterium | reverse complement strand
GCGCCGACGGCGTGGACGCCGCCGTCGACGGGGACGATCGCGCCCGTGACGCCGAGGGTCCAGTCCGACAGGAGGGCGCAGACGGTCCGGGCCACCGGCTCGGGGTCGCGCATGTCCCAGCCGAGCGGGGCGCGGTCGCGCCACACCTCCTCGAAGCCGCTGAACCCGTCGATCGAGCGCGCCGCCATCGTGTGCAGCGGCCCGGCCGCCACGAGGTTCACGCGGGTGCCCTGCGGCCCCAGCTCCCGGGCGAGGTAGCGGGTCGCCGACTCGAGCCCCGCCTTGGCGACGCCCATCCAGTCGTAGCCCGGCCACGCCACCGAGGCGTCGAAGTCGAGCCCCACGATGCTTCCCCGGCCGGCGGACGCGAGCAGCGGGGCGAACCCCCGCCCGAGCGCCGCCAGCGAGTAGGTCGACACCTGCAGCGCCGTCGCGACGTCCTCCCACGGCGCGTCGAGGAACCCACCTCCCAGGCACGACGGCGGGGCGAACGCGATGGCGTGCAGGACGCCGTCGACCCGGCCCCAGCGCTCGTCCAGCTGCTTCGCGACGGCGGCGATGTCGTCGTCGCTGGTGACGTCGAGCTCGAGCACGTCGGGCGGCTCCGGCAGGCGCGTCGCGGCCCGGCGGGTCAGTCGGATGCCGCGGCCGAACCCCGTGAGGACGATCTCGGCGCCCTGCTCCTGGGCGAGCTTCGCCACGGAGAACGCGATCGAGCGGGGGTCGAGCACCCCGGTGACGAGGAGCTTCTTGTCGGCGAGCAGCATGTCGGTCTCCTGGCTGGTGGTCGGGGACGGGACGACGTCACCCGTTCCCGCCGCCGACGGGCGCGAACCCGTCGGCGCGGTCGGCCCCCGACAGCTCGACGAGCTCGTCGTGGAGGCGCTCGGCGAACACGCGTCGGGCCGCGGGCGTCGCGACGGGCGGCGCGATCGCGGGTCCGAAGCGGATGCGGACACGGCCACCGCGCACCCGGGGCCGGGCACCGGTCGGCCACACCGCGTGCGTCCCGACGACGGCCGCCGGCACGACCGGCACACCGGTCGCCGCGGCCAGCCGCGCGACGCCGCTCCGGGGTCGGTAGACGCGACCGTCGCGGCTGCGCGAGCCCTCCGGGTAGACGACCACGGCGTGACCGTCGGCGAGCAGGCGGCGGAGTTGGTCGAGGGCGTCGCTGTCCCGGTCACCGCGGCGGACCGGCACCATCCCCAGACGCGGTAGCCACCGTCCGAGGAGCGGCCACTCCGTGAGGCGCTGGTCCCCGAGGAAGTAGACGGGCCGCAGGAGCGCCGAGCCCAGCGCCATCGAGTCGGCGTGCGAGGCGTGGGTCGAGGCGATGATGACCGGCCCGTCGCTCGGCACGTGGTGCTCGTCCTCGACACGCAGGCGCAGCCACGTCCGCAGGATGGGCCGCACGACGCGTCGCGCCAGCGAACGCGCGTCCGGCGGCACGACCTGGACATCGACGGCGGTGGCCCGTCCGGGCACGGTGGCGCTCACTGGGGCAGGTTGTCGTGGACGAACCCGGGCCGGCGGCCGCGCGAGGAACGCAGGAGCGCCACCAGCGCCGCCCGGGTGCGGTCCGGGGGAACGATCTCGTCGACGCTCCCCCGGCGGGCCGCGAGGTCGACGTGCATCGCGTCGCGACGGTAGCCCGCGATGAGCTCGTCCCGGGCCTCGGGGCGCTCCTCGAGCTGCCGGCGGAAGATGATGTCCGCCGCTCCCTCGGCGCCCATGACCGCGAGCTCGGCGT
>JAHWJY010000071.1 GCA_019348135.1 Actinomycetota bacterium | reverse complement strand
CGGGAGGGCCCGGTCGTGGGGATGCCGCCGGTCGAGGACGCGGCCGCGGGGTGGGCCGCCACGTGGATGGATCCCGACTACTGGGTCGACTACGCCCGTGACGCGGTCGAGGACGGCCACCTCAACATGCCCTACCCCACGGACCCGGTGAAGCCCGAGGCCTACCTGCCGAACGTGCCGGTGCCCGATGGCGACGACGTCTCGCGCCTGCCGGTCGAGCACGTCGACCTGTCGGAGCTGACCTACGAGTTCGACGGCGAGACCAAGACGATCGAGCAGTTCGTCGCCACGACCCGCACCGACGGCGTGGTGCTCGTCCATGACGGCACGGTCGTCGGGGAGTGGTACGCCAACGGCTACGCCCCGGACGTCCGCCACCAGCCGTGGTCGGTGACCAAGACGTTCGTCGCCGCCGTGGTGGGGATCGCGTTCGACGACGGGCTCATCGACTCCCTGCGGGACCCGATCGACGCCTACATCCCCGATCTGGCCGGGACGGCGTGGGAGGGCGTGACGATCGAGAACCTGCTCCAGATGGAGTCCGGGGTCCACTGGGACGAGGGCACCCCCGTCCTGGTCGTGAACACGCAGGTGGAGCAGTGGGTCCAGCTGGGCCTCGACCTCTACACCGAGGGGCAGCTCGGCCAGACGCGCAACGAGTTCCTCGCATCGCTCCCGCCGGCCTACGAGCAGGGCACCGAGTTCCGTTACAACAGCGGCAACACCCAGGTGCTCGCCTGGCTCACCGAGGTCCTCTACGACGCGACGTTCAACGAGATCCTCTCGCAGAAGCTGTGGCAGCCCATGGGCGCGGCCGAGTCGGCGGTCATGACGTCGGACCGGGTCGGGGGCGTCGTCGCCTCCCACGGGCTGTTCGCGATCCCCTACGACCTCGCCCGCTTCGGTGAGGTGCTCCGCAACGGCGGTCGCACCCCGGAGGGTCACCAGGTGGTGCCGGACTGGTGGGTCGAGGCGATGACGACGATGACCGACGTCTCCGACGGGCAGTACGGCTACCAGACCTGGGCCCACCCCACCGCCGGCGAGGGCGCCTACAGCGCCAGCGGGTTCCAGGGGCAGAAGATCACCGTCGTGCCGGACGCGTGCCTCACCGGTGTCCGGACCGCCTACGCGCTCGGCGCCGACATCCGCGACGGGGAGCCCAGCGACCCCGCGGCCTACGGCTTCGCCACGGAGTTCAACGGCGAGGAGTGGGAGACGCTCCTCGCCGCCGTTGCCGCCGAGCTGGGCGGCTGCAGCGCCGCATCCCCGGGCGGCGACCCCGTGGCGGGCGCGCCCGCCGGCGACGACACCGTCGGCGGTCGTGCCGGCGGTCTGCCGGCGACGGGGGGCGGTGCGGCGGGCACGGGCGTCGCCGTGCTGGCGCTCGCGGCGGCGCTCCGGCGTGGACGCGGAGGACCCCCGCCGGCCTGAGCCAGCGGGGGTCCGGGTGTGCGTGCACGAGTGGACCGGATGGGATTTGAACCCACGACCCCCTCCATGCCATGGAGGTGCGCTGCCGGACTGCGCTACCGGCCCGTGCGGGGGCGGAGCATACCGGAGGGGTCCGGTCACGCCCGAACCGGGGTCCGGTGGTCGCCCGCACGGAACCGACGCGGCAGGATGGTCGTCCGACCGCGTCGGACGCGTTCGCAGGGAGGACGGGACATGGGGACCAGGTTCGGCGTCGCGCTGCTCGTGGGCGGCGTGCTGCTCGCGGGGTGCGGAGGGGCCGAGGATCCGGAGGCGGGCGCGACCGACGGGTTCCAACCCGTGCGGGTCGGCGCCAGCGGGTTCTCCGAGGGCGCCCCGCAGCCGACCGTCGCGGGCAGCCTGTCGGTGTCGAAGATCGTCGACGGCGCGACCTTCTTCGCCCGCGTCGAGGACGCGGGCGGCACCGACCTGGCCGAGGGCGAGAACGCCAGGTTCCGGCTCGCCGGCGTGGACGTCCCGGTCGAGGACGACGACTGTCTGGCGAGGACGTCCGCGACGCACCTCGAGGGCACCATCCGGGGTGGCCAGCAGGTCCGCTTCGTCGTCGCCGAGGGGGGCGACGTGGAGGACCCGGACGGCGTGCCCGTCCATCTGTGGGCGCGCGGGATCTGGGTGAACGGCGAGGTGCTCGCCCGCGGGTACGGCCGCGACGCCGGCGCGGGCGAGGGCCGTCGCGAGAACCTCGAGGCCGCCCAGGCCTTCGCGGAGGACGGGGAGCAGGGGCTGTGGAACCCCTCGCTCTGCCCCGCGGACGGGGGCACGCCGAGCCCCGGGGCCGAGGAGGGCTAGGGGCGCTCGGCTACCCTCGGCGCGCCTCCTCCCTCCCCACGAGAACCGGATAGATGAGCGACGTCGAGCGGTACGACCCCCTGGCGATCGAGGGCCCGATCGCGCAGCGCTGGTACGACGAGCGCACGTACAGCCTGCGCTCCGACCCCGACCGCGAGCCCTTCTACGCGCTCACGATGTTCCCGTACCCGTCGGGCGACCTCCACATGGGGCACGCCGAGATCTTCTCGATCCACGACGCGCTCGTCCGGCACAAGCGGATGCAGGGCTTCGACGTCCTGAACCCGATCGGCTGGGACGCCTTCGGGCTGCCGGCCGAGAACGCCGCGAAGTCGCGCGGCGCCGACCCGCGCGCGTGGACCTACGCGAACATCGAGGAGCAGCTCTCCACGATCGTGCGTCTCGGCTACTCGTTCGACTGGTCGACGCGGCTGCACACCTGCGACCCCGAGTACTACCGCTGGACGCAGTGGATCTTCCTCGAGCTGCTCGACGCGGGGCTCGCCTACCGGCGCGAGGCACTGGTCAACTGGTGCCCGGGCTGCGAGACGGTGCTCGCCAACGAGCAGGTCATCGACGGGCGCTGCGAGCGCTCCGACGACGTGGTGGTCCGCAAGCCCCTGACGCAGTGGTTCGCCCGCATCACGGACTACGCCGACGAGCTCCTGGCCGACCTCGACACGATCGACTGGCCCGAGCGCGTCAAGCTCATGCAGCGCAACTGGATCGGTCGCTCCGAGGGCGCCGAGATCACGTTCAAGGTGGCCGCGGGATCGTCTTCGACGCTGCCCGACACCGCCGACGAGCAGGCGGACGAGGTCGTCGTCTACACGACCCGACCCGACACCATCTTCGGGGCGACGTACTTCGTGTTCGCGCCGGAGCACCCGCTCGTCCGCGAGCGGATGGCCGGGGACGCCGACTACGACGCCTTCCTCGACGCGGTGTCGAAGCGGTCGGAGATCGAGCGACAGTCGTCCTCCGAGGACGGCGGCAAGCGCGGCGTCCGGTTGAACTTCGACCTCACCAACCCCTTCACCGGGGAGGCCATCCCGGCCTACGCGGCCGACTACGTGCTGATGGACTACGGCACGGGCGCGATCATGGCGGTGCCGGTCGGCGACCAGCGCGACTTCGACTTCGCCCGCCAGGAGGGCCTCGAGATCCGGGTCATCATCCGGCCGACCGACGAGGACGGCAACCTCCTCGACGAGCTCGACGCCGACACGATGACCGAGGCCTACACCGGTCCGGGCGTGATGGTGAACTCCGGCGAGTACGACGGCCTGCCCTACCAGGACGCCAAGGCCGCCATCATCCGCGACGTCGAGGGCAAGGGCTGGGGGAGCGCCAAGGTCAACACGCGTCTGCGCGACTGGCTCGTGTCGCGGCAGCGCTCGTGGGGCCCGCCCGTCCCGGTCATCCACTGCCCGTCCTGCGGCGAGGTCGGCGTCCCGGCCGAGGATCTCCCGGTCGCCCTCCCGGACGACCTCGACTTCTCGGTGTCCGGCTCACCGCTGGCGATGCACCCGACGTGGAAGCACGTCCCGTGCCCGGCCTGCGGCTCCGAGGACGCGGTGCGCGACACCGACACCCTCGACACCTTCGTGGACTCGTCGTGGTACTTCCTGCGGTTCCTGTCGCCGAACGACGACGAGCGTCCGTGGCCGAAGGACGCGGCCGACCGCTGGCTGCCGGTGGACCAGTACACGGGCGGGGTCGAGCACGCGATCCTGCACCTCCTCTACGCCCGCTTCGTCACCAAGGCGCTGCGCGACCGCGGCCACCTGTCGGCCGACGAGCCGTTCCAGGCGCTGCTCAACCAGGGGCAGGTGATCCTGAACGGCGCCGGCATGTCGAAGTCGCGCGGCAACCTCGTCGCACCCGTCGAGGTGTACGGGACGTACGGGGCCGACACGCTCCGCGCGACCATGCTGTTCGCCTCGCCCCCCGAGGACGACATCGACTGGGCCGACGTCTCTCCCGCCGGCATGCACAAGTGGCTCTCGCGGGTGTGGCGGCTGACGACCGAGCATCTCGCGGACCCGGGCGAGGACGGCCCGGACGCCGAGGTCGCGGCGCTGCGCCGCGAGACGGCGCTGGCGATCGCGGGCGCGTCGGACGACTACGAGGCGCGCAAGTACAACACCGCCATCGCGAAGATGATGACGCTGACCAACGCCGTGATGGACGCCGAGCGCAAGGGCGTCGGGGGCGCACCGCGCCGCGAGGCGCTCGAGACCGTGCTGCTGCTCCTCGCGCCGATCGCACCGTTCATCACCGAGGAGCTGTGGCGCCGGCTCGGCAACGACGGCAGCGTCCACGCGCAGCGGTGGCCCGAGGCGGACGCGTCGCTGCTCGTCCAGGACGAGGTCGAGATGGTGGTGCAGGTCAACGGCAAGGTCCGTGGACGGATCGCGCTGCCGGTGGGGTCCACGCAGGACGCCATCGAAGCGGCCGCGACGACCGATCCGAACGTGGCCGAGCACCTCGAGGGCGTCACGGTCGTGAAGACGATCGTGGTCCCCGACAAGCTCGTGAACTTCGTCGTCCGTCCCGCTTGATGGGTGCCCGGTTCGTCCAGTCGAACGGCCTGCGCTTCGCGTACCTGCAGGACGGACCCGCCGACGGTCCGTTGGCGCTGCTGCTCCACGGGTTCCCGGACACCGCCCACACCTGGCGCCACCTCGCGCCGCGTCTGGCCGACCTCGGCTACCGCGTCGTCGCCCCGTGGATGCGCGGCTACGCCCCGACGGCACCGCATCCCGACCGCACGATCGACGGCGACACGCTCGCCGCCGACGCCAACGCGCTGCACCGCGCACTGGGTGGTGGTGACGACGCGGTGCTGGTCGGTCACGACTGGGGCGCCTTCGCCGGCTACCGCGCCGTCGCGGCGGCGCCCGAGCGGTGGGCGCGGCTGGTGACGTTGGCCGTCCCGCCCGACCCGGCCCTCGCCGGCGCCCGGCGGGACGCGGCGCAGGTCCGTCGCAGCTGGTACGTCGCGGCCCTGAAGGCGCCCGGCTCCGAGCGCCTCCTCGCCCGCAACGATCTCGCGCTCGTCGACCGCCTGTGGCGCGACTGGTCACCGGGCTACGACGGCGCCGCGGACGTCGAGCACGTGCGGTCGTCGTTGCGCAGCCCGGACGCGGTGCGCTCAGCGGTCGCCTACTACCGCGGCCTCGACCTGCTCCGGCCCTCGACGCCGCCGGCCGCGCTCGTGCCGCCGCGGCCCACCCTCTACCTCCACGGCAGCGACGACGGCTGCATCGGGAGGCGTTACGCCGAGGCCGCCCGCGACGTGCTCACCCACCCGGCGAGCGTCGTCGAGGTCGTCCCAAGGGCGGGGCACTTCCTCCACCTCGAGCACCCGGAGGTCGTCAACGCCACGATCGTCGCCTTCCTCAGCGCGGACGCCGCCTGATGGGGCCCGTCGCCGTCGTCACCGACTCGACCGCCGATCTCCCGCCGCAGCTGATCGAGGAGCTCGGCATCCGGGTCGTGCCGATGTCGGTGACGTTCCGCGACCGGACCTACATCTCGCGCATCACGATCACCGACGACGAGTTCTACGCGCGGCTCGCCAGCGCGGAGGAGCTGCCGACGACGGCGCAGCCGGCGCCCGGATGGTTCGAGGAGGCGTACGCCGACGCCGCGGACGAGGGCTGCTCGTCGGTCGTGTCGATCCACGTCTCCGCTGCCCTGTCCGGGACCGTCTCGGTGGCCCGCACCATGGGCGAGCAGGCACCGCTGCCGGTGCACGTCGTCGACAGCCGCCAGGTGGGCAGCGGCCTCGGTCTCGTGGTGCTCGCCGCGCACCGCGTCGCCGCGGCCGGCGGCAGCCTCGAGGAGGTCATCGCCGTCGCCGGCCGCGCCGGCGAGCTGGTGCGCTCCTTCGTGGTCGTCGACACGATGGACTACCTGCGGCGGGGCGGCCGGTTGACGGGCACCCAGGCCATCGTCGGCAACGTCCTGCGCGTGAAGCCGATCCTCGGGATCGTGGAGGGACGGGTCGAGGTGCTGGAGCGGACGCGGACCTGGAGCCGTGCCATCGACCGGGTCGCCGCTCTGGCGTCGGACGTCGCGGACGGCAAGCCGGTCCGGATCGCCGTGTCGGACGCGGTCGCGCCGGAGCGCGCCGAGCGCGTGTGGTCGGCGTTGGAGCAGGACGTCTGGATCGACGACCGCCTGGGGTCCGCGATCGGGCCGGTCGTCGGCACCCACACCGGGCCCGGCACCGTGGCCGTGTCGGTGATCCCAGTGGACGTGTAGCGGACCCGGACCGTCCCCCGACGCGCCGCTCGGGCGTTCAGCGCCCGGACTAGTCCGGTTCGGCTAGTTCTGCCCCCGGACTTCTGGACATGTCCGAACGACCGGTGTATGGCGGGGGTCATCGACGCATCACGCGGCCCGTCCCACGGCCCGTGACGCGTGGGGGACCAGGGGGGTCATCGGCATGGGGAGCAGGCGCGTCGACGCGGCGCGGAGCGTGGTCGTGGCCACGCTCTGCGTCGTGCTGGCCGGGTGCTCGGACACCGGCTCGCCCGACGAGGGGCCGGCGCCGACGGACGAGGCGTCCGCGGTGGCGGCCGACGGGTTCCGGCAGGAGCTCGGCCGCGTGACCACGGAGTACGCCGACCGCGCCGGGGTCCTGCAGGCCGAGCTGGCCGCGATCGACGCCACCGACGAGACCCGCCTCCTCGAGGTGGTCGAGGCCCTCGAGGGGACGGCGGTCGCGTCACGCGCCGCCTTCGCCGACCTCGCCATCCCCGCGCCTGTCAGCGCCGAGATGACGCTCGTCCTCCAGCTGCTCGACGACCAGGCGAACGCGCTCGAGGAGCTCGCCCGCTCGGTCCGCGAGCGCGACACCGAGACGTTCCGCGCGGCCACGGACGAGCTCATCGCCATCGCCCAACGATCCATCCAAGCCCGACAGCGCCTGGACCTCGCGCTGGCCTCCTGCGGGACCGCGTGCGGTCCCTGAGCAACATCGGAGTCCCGTCATGAACCGTCGTGTGCCGGCCGCCTTCGCGGCTGCAACGCTCCTCGCGTCCACGCTGACCGTCACCACCGGTGCGCCGGCGCTCGCGGCCACGCCCGCCGACGAGGTGGCGACGATCGGCGACGGTCTCACCCAGCTCGCGGGGTGGCTCGACGACGTCGGCACGTTCGGTGACCTGGCGGCGCCGATGCCGCTCCTCGACCTCGCTCCGGGCGGGGCCGACGCGCTCGACCTCGCCGGGCACTTCGGGTCCGGTGGGCCGTTCCTCACGGGTCTCGCCGCGGCCTCGGGGTCGCTCGCCGACGGGGACGGGCTCGCGGAGTTCGCCGCCGCCCTGTCCGCCCAGCCGGGAGTAGACGCCACGGCCGTGGCCCTCGACAGCCTCGGTATCGGCGGTCTCGACGTGACCCTCACCCACACGGTGTCGGTGGCGGATGCCCCGCTCGTGGTCCTGGACGACACCGGCATCCCGGTCGACCTCCGATCGGTCGCGGCCGACGGCAGCCCGCTCGGGCCGGGCATCCCGGTCGAGCTGACGCTGACGGCGACGTTCGAGCTCCGCACCGACGTCGACACCGACGAGTTCTGGCTCGTGCACCGGCCCGACACCGACGCGGCCCCGACCCCCCGGCTCGTCGTGGACGCCGACGTGGACGGCTTCGACTTCCCGGCCCCCGCGACCGACCCGTTCACGAGCGCGATCGGGATCGCCCGCGTCACGCTCACCGACGACTCCAGCCTCGACCTCGACGCCGCCTACACCCTGGACCTCGCCGACTCGGACGGTGACGGACGGCTCGCGTTCATGGAGCTGGCCGGCGACGGCGTCACCGCGGTGCCGGGCGAACTGACGGCGCAGCTGGACCAGATCATCGAGGCGGGGGCGGCCGGGTCGGTCGTGGCCGACCTCGGCATCACCTTCGACCGCATCGCCGTGTCGGGGCTCGCCGGCACGCCGCGGGTGACGGTCACCGGTGACCTCGCGACGGGCGGCCCCTCCATCGCGGTGAACGCGGACTACGAGGAGCTCACCTCGTTCCTGGAGATCGGCGCCACCGAGCTGCTCGGGGGCCTCGGGCAGCTGAGCATGATGCTCACCGGCCTGCAGCACCGGCCAGGGGTGGACGTCGACCTGCCGTTCCTCGACGTCGACCTCGCGGACGCGCTCCCGATCGCGGGCGACCTCGCCGACTTCGTGCTGGCGCACAGCCTCGACGACGATCCGGCGACGCTCGTCAACGAGTTCGGCAGCGCCGACTTCGCCACGCTGGACGAGCTCGTCGAGCTGCTCGAGGCGGAGCTCCCGCTCGTCGGCGACCTCGCCCCGACGTTCGAGGCGGGCACCGACCGACTCCGCCTGCCGGTGCACCTCGAGTCGGCCCCCTCCGCGCCGGAGCCGGTCACCGTCACCGACCTCGACGGGACGCCCACCCCCGCTGGCTCGATCGCCTTCTCCGAGACCCTGCCCGACCACCTCGGCTGGCTCGAGGGCCTGACGTCCGCGGGCGGACCGGTGGCGCAGCGCCAGTTCGGCTACGACCTCGCGTTCACCCTCGGCATCGACCTGCGTCCCGCGGTCGCGTGCACCTGCGACGACCCGTTCACCGAGGAGTTCATCGAGGTCGAGGAGCCGGCGATCTACGAGCGCTTCCTCATCGGGGAGGCGGCGAGCGGCCCCGAGGCTTCGATCACGGCCGCGATCGGCGCGTCCGTGGCGTCGCTGTCCGGCAGCATCGGGTTCGTCACGGTCGAGGCGCAGTCCGGCGAGCTCAACCTCGGAAGCACGACCGACCCCATCTTCACCCTCGACCTCTCGCTCGACGACACCGCCACCTCGGGCGCCGGCGACCTCGTCCCGATCTACGCGGTGCTGCGCTCGTTCTCGAGCTCGCCGCTCGCGGGGTACGCCATCGGCGCCGTGGCCGACGCGACCATCCCCGCGGACCTCGAGCTCGTCCTCGGCGTCCCCGTCGACGGGGCCCTCCTCGACCTCGGCGGGGCGACCACCGCCGGCGTGGCGATGACGTGGGCCGACCTGACCGACTCGCTCGTGCCGACGACCAGCACCCCCATCGGCTCGCTCGAGCTGCTGACCGGCTTCGCGCTCGATCCCACCGATCCCAACGCCCTGCTCGGCGTCCTGCTGGACCACCTCGGGACGATGGCGGCCGAGCTGGCCGGCCTCTCCGACGGGGTCCCCGTCCTCGACGACGAGATCCCGTTCACGACCGTCCGGCCCAAGGAGCTGCTCGAGGCGTTCGACGACCTGTCGCAGGCCATCACGACCCTCCGTGGGGGCGTCGAGCCGGAGACGCTGCAGGAGCTGGTCGCGGCGCTCGAGTCCGAGCTCGGCGGCGACCTCCTCGACCTGTCGGTCGCCGACGTCGGCGCGGACGGCACGCCCGACCTCGTCGTCGGGCTCGACCTGTCCCACCCCATCGCGCAGGAGCTGCCGCTCGGCCTCGAGCTGAGCGGGCTCGGCGACCTCGTCGGCGTCGGCTCGACGGGTCGCCTGCAGGTCACCGGCGACGCGACGGTCGACCTCGAGTTCCCGATCCCCGTCTCCCTGGCGGGGCTCCCGACCGACCCCGCGGACCTGCCCCTGTCCGAGACGAGCGTCGTCGGCCTGTCGCTCGCCGGCCTGCTCGACCAGGACGTCGCCGCCGGGGTCACCCTCGCCGGCGTGGACGTCACCCTCGGCGACGGCGGCCAGGCGCGCGTCGGCTTCGACGTCACGGCCGCCGCGGACGACGGCGACGACACCGACGACGGCGTCACCACGGTCGGCGACTTCGTGAGCGCCCTCGTGACCACCGGCCCGACGCTCACCGCGGCCGGAGGACTGACCTGCGAGACGACCCACGGGACCACGGCGGTCACGGGTGACCTCCTGTGTGCGGCCTTCCCGGTGGAGGTGGCCGGCACGGCGCTCGACGGTGGCGACGGCACGGTCGACGATGCGGACCTGCTGCGGGTCTCGGCCGACGGCTTCGACCCCTCGGGCTGGACCGTCGAGCCGCCGTCGGGCATCGCGGCACTGCTGTCGAGCTTCAGCCTCGACCTCGGCTCGCTCCCCGAGCTGGTCGACCGGCTCGCGACGCTGCTCACCGCGGCGATGCGGATCGGCGGCGACCTCCCGGTCGTCGGCGAGCAGCTGGACGCCGGCGCCGACGTCGTGGAGCAGGTCCAGACCGAGGTGCGCGACGCCGTGGACGACGCCATGGCGGTGACCGGCACGGTGGAGGACGTACGCAACACCCTCGAGTCCACGCTGGCGACGACGCTCGTCGGCAGCGGGATCCTGCTGCCGTCCGACTACGACGGCGACGCCACCGACGCGGTGGACATCGACGACGTCCGGATCTCGCTGCTCGACTCGAGCGGCGCACCGTTCGTCGACGAGACCACCACGAACTCGGTGGAGATCGCCGACGTCAAGGTCGAGTTCGGCCTCGGGCAGGGTGACCCCGGCGACCTCAGCGCGTGCGCGACGTGCACCGCGACGCTGCCGTTGTCGACCGGGCTCCCGGCGCTGCAGCTGCGCACCTCCGGTGAGCTCTCGGCCAGCTACGGCTGGGCGATCCACCTCGGCTTCGGTGTCAGCCGCGAGGACGGGCCCTACCTGCTCGAGAACCCGCGGCCCCCGCTCGGCGGGGACGACGCGGGCGACGCCCTGCCGGAGCTCGAGCTCGCGACGGAGGCCGGCCTCGGTGGCGGGGGCATCGGCGCGACGCTGGGCGTGTTCGAGTTCACCGTCTCGGACGTCCTCGCGGAGGACTCCGGGGGCGCGGACGCGAGCGGGATCTCCCTGGGACTGACGGCGAACCTCGACGACCCGTCGGGCAGCACGTCGGACGACCGCATCACGCTGATGCAGCTGCCCGCGCTCGCGGCCGCGCCCGCGACCGCACTGCAGCCGCAGGTGACCTTCGACGCCGACTTCCGGCTCGGGC
Source organism: Actinomycetota bacterium (assembly GCA_019348135.1). Classification (GTDB taxonomy): domain Bacteria; phylum Actinomycetota; class Nitriliruptoria; order Nitriliruptorales; family Nitriliruptoraceae; genus JAHWJY01. The sequence continues at coordinate 825 of JAHWJY010000071.1, read as the reverse complement.
TCGAAGCGACCGCGGGGACGGGCCTGCCGAGGGTCCGGACCGTGCTCGACCTCGAGTGGCAGCCGTTCGGGGCGACGCCCGACCCGCGCGTCGCGTTCGACGGATTCGACATCGCCCTCGGCTCGCTCTTCGGCGAGACGTTCGAGCCGATCCTCAGCGAGGTCCGGCGTCTCACGGGCCCCGTCGACCCCATCCGCGAGTTCCTGTTCGCGCCGCTGCCGGTGCTGTCCGAGGTCTCCCGCATGTTCGGCGGCGACGACGTCACGTTCGTCGACCTCGCCGAGCTGTTCGGCGAGACCGACCTGTCGCTCCTCGAGGACATCAACGACGTCGTCGAGGTGGCGCAGGTCATCGCCGACGCCGGGCTCTCGGACGGCTGGATCCCGGTCGGGGACGGGTTCTTCGTCGACGCCGACGCGGCGTCCGGAGACGAGCCGACCTCGTCGCAGGCGGCCGGTCTGGTCAGCTACACCGACCCGCACGGCATCGCGGACAAGACGGTGCCTGACCCCATCCGCGACGACGCGGCGGCGGAGCTCTCGGGCGACGACGCCCTGTTCGCCGAGGACGCCGGGGACGACCCCGCGGACTTCCTGCTGCCGGTCATCGACGACCCGAGCTGCCTCTTCGGGATGCTCCTCGGCGGTGACTGCACCATCCTGGAGTGGCGGCCGGACCCGCTCGAGCTCGAGTTCTCCTACGAGCAGCCGTTCGGGCCCTTCTTCGGTGTGCTGTACGTGACGATCGGCGGCTACGCCGGCGCGGGCGCGCAGTTCGGCATCGGCTTCGACACCCACGGCGCGCGCCGGCTCATCGAGTCGGGCG
>JAHWJY010000213.1 GCA_019348135.1 Actinomycetota bacterium | reverse complement strand
TGCAGATCCACTTGAAGCCGGTCAGCGTCGCCTCGTAGCGCGCGCCGTGGTGCTCCGCCACCGCGGCCATCATCGGCGAGGACACGATGCTCGACACCACCAGCCGGTCCCCCGACGCTCCGTCCGCACGCAGCAGGTGGTCGCCGAGGAGCACGCCGAGCTGGTTGCCGGTGAGCGGCCGCCAGCCGCCGCTCCGGTCGGGGACGGCGGCGGCGAGCCGGTCCGCGTCGGGGTCGTTGGCGAGGACGAGCTCGGCGCCGGCGCGGTCGGCGGTCGCGATCGCGAGGTCGAGCGCGCCCGGCTCCTCCGGGTTCGGGAACGGCACCGTCGGGAAGTCGCCGTCCGGGGTGAACTGCTCCTCGACGACGGTCACGGCCCGGTACCCGGCCGCGGTGAGCGCTGCGACCGTGAGCGCCCCGCCGACGCCGTGCAGCGGCGTGTAGGCGATCGGGAGGTCGCGCGGGACGTCGGCAGGAGGGCGGGCGCCGGCGATCGCCTCCAGGTACCGGCGACGGGCGAACCGTCCCAGCTCCTCGACCACGGTGTCGTCGAAGTCCTCCTGTCGGGGGACCTCCGCCGCCGGGCCGACCCGGGAGATGGCGTCGGCGATCCGCTCGTCGGTGGGTGGGACGATCTGCGCGCCGTTGCCGGCGTAGACCTTGTAGCCGTTGTACGCCGGCGGGTTGTGGCTGGCCGTGACGACGATGGTGGCGGCGGCGTCGAGCCCGCGGCCCGCGAACGCGACCAGCGGGGTCGGGGCGGGGTCGGGGAACCAGGACACCGCGATGCCGGCGGCGAGGAGCACCCCCACGGTGTCGCGGGCGAACCGCTCGGAGTCGTGTCGGGCGTCGAAGCCGACCACGACCGGGCGTTCGTCGAGATCGGCGACCGTCGCGCGGAGGTGATCGGCGAGCCCGCGGGTCGTGCGGATGACGACGGCGCGGTTCATGCGCATCGGGCCCGCACCGACGACGCCACGGATCCCGGCCGTCCCGAACTCGAGCTCGCCGGCGAAGCGCTCGGCCAGCTCGTCACGGTCGTCGGCGTCGAGGAGGGCCGAGAGCTCGTCCCGGGTCACCGGGTCGGGGTCGCCGGCGATCCACTCGCGGGCGAGCTGGCGGAGGGTGGTGTCGTCCATGTGGCGGAGGCTAACCGCCGCCCCGCGACGCGACCGCGGTCGCCGCCGGCCCCGCCGGCGCAGCCGACTAGGATGCGGCCATCTACCGCAGGAGCGACCCGTGCTGGCACCCGGTGACACCGCCCCGGACTTCACGCTGCCCGCGCACACCGGCGAGACCGTCGACTCGCGCCAGCTCCGCGACGACGGCAAGTGGCTGGTGATGTGGTGGTACCCCAAGGCCGCCACCCCCGGCTGAACACTCGAAGGCCAGGGGCTCCGTGACCGAGCCCCAGAGTTCGACGAGCTGGACGCCGTCATCCTGGGCGTCTCCTTCGACACGCGCGAGGAGAACGCCGCCTTCGCGGAGGAGTTCGACTTCCCGTTCCCGCTGCTGTGCGACACGGACCGCGAGGTGTCGGCGCGGTTCGGGGCTGCGCGCCCTGACGACGACCCGGCGGCGAACTTCGCACGCCGCGTCAGCTACCTGATCGACCCCTCCGGGACCGTGCGCCGTGCCTACGAGGTGACGGACATCCCCGCCCATCCCGGCGAGCTCCTCGACGACCTCCGGGCCCTGCGCGAGGCGTGACCCGCACGACCGCCGGAGCCGGGTGACGATCCTCCCGGAGGTCCGGGACCTTCGTCTCGTGACGATCCCCCGCGGCGGATCGCTCACCACGGATGGTCCGCCGGGCCGGGCTGCGCGGCCTCGCCTCGGGGCGATGCCGCGGCATCGCCTTTCGTCCGGTTCGCCGGTTCCGCTGGCCGTGGGTCGGGGCGTTCGGCGGCGCGGTCTGCGTGTCACACCCGGGCCGTAGGGTCGAGCGACGGAGTCGCTCGGAGGGGTCTTGATGCGGGTGTCGTTGGAGGAGCTGATCGAGTCGGTCCGGGAGCGGGAGCCGGACCCGGCGTACGCGGACGTACCGGATCCGGTCCTCGTGGAGTCGTTCACGCGCGAGGCGGCGCTGATCGCGGCGTCGACGTGTCGGTGGCTGCTGATGCTGGCCGAGATCGTGCGTCGAGGCGTGTGGGCCGAGGACGGGATGATCTCGCCGGCGGCGTGGTTGTCGTGGCGTGCCGGCATGGCCGCCTCGACCGCGCGGGAGCACGTACGGGTGGCGTTGGCCTTGGCGGACTTCCCGATGGCGACCGCACGGTTCGCGGCGGGGGAGCTGTCGTACTCGAAGGTGCGGGCGATCGTGTCGACAGGGCGGCCGGAGCTGGACGAGCTGCTGGTGCGGTTCGCCGCGTGCGCGGCGGGGCACCAGCTGCAGCGGATCTGCCGGTCGTTCGTCACCGCGGACGGGCCGACCATGGACCCGTGGTCGGCCCGGGACGCGAGCCTCCGCGAGCTGCCGATCGGGATGTCCGAGATCCGTATCCAGGTGGACGCGGCGGCCTCTCTCGCCGCCCAAGAGGCGTACTTCGCGCAGCCGGCCATCATGATCCTGTCCATGGCCGGGATGCTGCTGCCACTCGGCCTCATCATCCTCGCCATCGGTCTGGTGCGCACGGGCGTGGTGGCACGCTGGCTGGGTGCGGCCGTCCTCGTCGGTCCGATCGCGATCCAGGCGGGCATGGCCTCCGGCCCACGGATGCTCGCGTTCGGTCTACCGTTCGTCGTGGCCATGGGTGCCCTCGCCCGAGAGACCGCACGAGCCTGACGGGCAGTGGTTGGCGCCCGGGTCGATCCCGGGCGCTAACCGCCAGCCATGCACGCATCGCCCGATACAGGTCCGGCCTCCCGGACCGCTCGCGCGCCGATGAAGTGCGCCAACGCAACCGGAAGCCGTGGTTCTGGGCAAGGCCGGCTCGAGCGGTGTGGCGGCCTGCGTAGCGGGAGGTTGTTGGCGGTTGGCTACCGTGCGCGCATGCGCGACACCTGGTTGTCCGATACCCGCTCCTCGTACGACACCGACGCCACCGGATACGCCGAGAAGGTACGGGGCCTGCTCGGCGAGAGGCCTTACCTACGCGCGAGCCTGGCCTTGTTCGCCGAGTTGGTGCACGGTGCCGGAGGCGGGCCAGTCGCCGACGTCGGCTGCGGGCCGGGGTACGTCACCGGCCACCTTCACGACCTCGGAGTGGACGCGTTCGGCATCGATCTCTCGCCTGAGATGGTCGCCATCGCGCGGCGCGACTACCCCGCCCTACGCTTCGAGGTTGGAACGATGACCGAGCTCGACCTCGCGGACGGCTCGTTAGCCGGCGTACTCGCGTTCTGGTCTGTGATCCACGTGCCCGACCACGCCATGCCTGGTGTGTTCGAGGAGTTCCGCCGAGTGTTGCGCTCAGGGGGTCCGCTTCTGGTCGGCTTTCACGTCGGTGATGAGACACGGCACACGTCCGAGGGCTACACCGGTTGCCCGATCGCCCTTGACAGTCACCGCCGCCGGCCAAGCAAGATCGTGAGCTGGCTTCATGACGCGGGGTTCACCATCGAGGGAGAACTGGTCATGAGGCCGGACGAAGACGTCCCGGGGGCCGTCATCTTTGCGCGCAGCCTGACCTGACCGCGCCTGAAGTCGCCGTTCCACTTCTCGCATGCCGTGACGTTGTTCAGCATGACGGCGCGGATCGACCACGGCGGCAACCGTGGTTGTGTGCGGGTCCTGCGAGCGGCGGACCAGCCCATAGTGCGC
>JAHWJY010000070.1 GCA_019348135.1 Actinomycetota bacterium | reverse complement strand
TGAGGTAGAGCCGCACCGGGTCGACGGAGGTCGTGGCGAGCACCGCGGACGCCTCGCCCCGCCCGTCGCCGTCGGACATCTCCACGACCGCCACGCCGGCACGCTTCAGCGCGCGCGTGAAGATCGGCACGTGGTCGTCGCCGTGACCGGTCAGCGCGACCGCCTCGGTGATCTCGATCGTGGTCACGAACCCGCGGTCACGTCCGAGCTCGACCAGCTCCGCGAGCTCGTCGCTGCGCAGGGCAGCATCGTGCGCCGCCAGGTCCAGGACCTGGGCGCCAGCGCTCGCAGCCCCCTGCGGCGTGGATGAGCCGACGTCGACGCCAGCCACGGAACCTCCCCAGGAACGGGACCAACGACCCGTTCGCCTCGCGATGCTAACGACGTGGTCGGCGCCGCGGCGGCGGTTCTGGAGCTGTGCCGGACCCCGCGCACGCGACGCACAGCGTGTGCCGCTGGCACGGGCCGTGGCGGCCCCGGTCACCCGGCGTCCGGCTCGTCCAGCTCGTCGGCCTCGGACCCGAGCGACCCACGGAGCTCCCGCCGGTCGGCCTCGAGGTCGATCACCCGCGTGAAGTGCTCGGCGTAGCGGTCGGGCTCCTCCAGCGGGTTCAGGCGCTCCAGGGTGCGCTTCTCCCGGCGCAGACGTCGCTGGAGGGACCGCAGGGCGGCCTCCGGGTCGTCGGCGGCTCCGGGCCGTCGGTCGTCAGTCATCGAACGCCGTCAGCTCGCGGTGGCGGCGGAGGACCTCGACGAGCTCGCCGTTCAGGGCCAGCCACTCCTCGCGGTCGATCTCGTGGTGGAGCGTCTGGAGCCGGACCTCCAGCGCCGACCGCTCGGCCTCCAGCCGCTCCGCGACCAACCGCCGGACGAGGTCGCGCGCCGTGCGGCGTGCGTCCCCCTCGGGCCCCTCCTCCATCGACACGGCCAGCACGACCGCCCGCACGTCGTCGTCCGCCGCGGCGTCCAGCACCGCGCGGACGTCGACGCCCGCGCCGCCGGCGGCCACCAGGGCGCGGTAGACCGCCCGTGCCGTCGGGTGGGTGAAGTCGTCCTCCGTGAGCTCGAACCACTCGTCGGGGAGGAGGTCCGGCTCCTGCAGCGCCAGCCGCAGGACGGTCCGTTCCCAGGCGGCCCGCTGCGGCGTCGTGTTGGCGATGGTCCCCCGGGAGCCGACCCGCCGCGGCCGGAACGAGCCGAGGTCGGCGCCGGCGTGGGTGTCGAGCTGCACACCCATGCGCGCGGCGGTCTTCTCGACGAACTCCACGGACAGCCCGATGCGGTCCGCGATCTCGGAGCGGACGTACTGGCGCCGCAGCTCCTGGTCGCGTTCCTGCCGCAGCAGCTCCAGGGCGTCGCGGAGGGCGGCGGTCCGACCCTCCTCGCTGCCGAGGTCCGCGTCGACGACGAGGCGGCGCAGGAGGAACGGCACGACCGGGGTCGCGCCGTCGACGGCCGCGCGCAGCGCTTCTATGCCCTCGGTGCGGACGAAGTCGGCGGGGTCGGTCCCACTCGGGAGGACCAGCACCTTGAGGTCGAAGCGGGCACCGGTGTCGGCGGTGGTCTCGGCCTCGACCTCGCGCGCCGCCTCCCACGCGCGCGTCGCGGCCTTCATGCCGGCCTCGTCGGCGTCGAAGGCGAGCACGACGTCCCGGGCGTAGCGACCGACGATGCGGAGGTGGTCGGGGCCGACGGCGGTCCCGCAGGTGGCGACCGCGTTGCCGAAGCCGCCCTGGTGCAGCGCCATCACGTCGGTGTAGCCCTCGCAGATGAGGACCGCCTCGGCGCGCACGATGTCGGGGCGCGCCTCGTGGATGCCGTAGAGGACGCGCGTCTTCTTGTAGAGCGGCGTCTCCGGCGAGTTGTAGTACTTGGGCGGGTCGAAGTCGCCGTAGTCGAGCCCGGGCAGCACCCGTCCGCCGAAGCCGATGACGTCGCCCGAGAGGTCGAGCACGGGGAAGATGAGCCGACCGCGGAACCGGTCCCGCAGCCCGCCCTTCTCGTTGTCCACCGCCAGCCCGGCCTCGATCACCTCGCGCCGCGGGAAGCGCCGCTCCTCGACGAGGTGCCGGGACAGCGCCTCCCACTCGTTGGGCGCGTAGCCGACCTGGAAGTGCTCGGCGTCCTCCTTCGTGAAGCCGCGGCTCTTCAGGTAGTCGCGCGCGACCGCGCCCTCCTCGCGGTAGAGACGATCGCGGAAGAACGCGAGGGCCGCGGTCGTCACGGCGACGAGCTTCGTGCGCTGGCCGAGGGCCGCCTTCTCGCCGGCGGACATCTCCTCGTACTTGAGCTCGTAGCCCGTCCGGCGCGCCAGCTGCTCGACGGCCTCGGTGAACTCGAGCCCCTCGATCTCCATCAGGAACCTGAAGATGTCCCCGCCGGCGCCGCACCCGAAGCAGTAGTAGAGGTTGCTGCTGGGGTCGACGGTGAAGGAGGGGGTGCGCTCCGAGTGGAACGGGCACAGGCCCTTCATGCGCGGTCCGGCGCGCTTCAGGCTCGTGTGGTCGCCGACGACCTCGACGATGCTGGCGCGCTCGCGCAGCGTGTCGATGTCGTCCCTGCGGATGCGGCCGGCCACGGGTCCCCGTCGTGTGGAGGTGGGTCGGCCGGATGGTACGCCGGCCCCGCGACCCCCGGTCAGCCGCCGCGTGCGAGCTGGCCGGGGACGGTCATCGGCGGCGCCGCCGGAGGGCGGAGGCGACGACGAGGGCCATGCCGACGGCGGTGAGGAGGAGACCGACGAGGGGCGCGACCATGCGCGGGGTGATGGCGTAGAGCGCGATCCCGGCGACCACCAGGGCGATGCCGAACGCCCGTAGGATCCTCGTCCACCTCGGCGTGGCCCGGCTGTCCATCGTCCCCCCGGATCGCGCCGACGTCGCGGCCCCGCCACGCTAGCGGCCCCGCGCCTCGCCGCCGCTGACCTCAACCGCGCAGGACCCGGACCTCGGCGCCCGGCAGCTTCGACCACCAGTGGCCGTAGCGGCCGTAGACGGCCGGGTCCCGCGCTGCGAGGAGCGTGAGGAGCCCACGGGCCTCGCCGGCGAGGGCGTCCCACGTCTCGTCGGTGAGCCGCTCGAAGGCGAGCGCCTCGATGCCGTCCTCGAGCGGTCGCCACACGCCACGGACCTCGCCGTCGACCAGCAGCGTGGGCAGCACGTCGCCGTTGCGCCGGATGACCTCCCGGCGGTGCTCGTCGGGGATGATCCGGCTGCGGTCCGCGTAGGCGAGGAGGATGCTGTCCCACATGCCCAGCAGTCGCGCCGGCGCCGGCGTGTCCTCGTCGGGCAGCTCCCCACCGGGGACGTCCGCGAGCTCGACACCGCCCGGCCCCTCGACGGTCGTGAGCTCGTCGGCCATCGCGCGCAGCGTCTCGCGGACGACCGTGCGCCGCTGCAGGGTGAACCGGGCGATGTCCTCGGCCGACGCGGGGCCGAACCCCTCGAGGTAGCGCCGGACGAGGCGGCGCAGTGCCTGGCCCGGATCCAGACGCGCCGGCACCGTGGGTGCGGCGACGAACGACGGTCGTGGCCCGAAGGACCAGGGCCCACCCGTGGGCGCGTGGGCCAGCGGGGCGAACGTGCGCAGGGCCCACCACAGCCGTGGCTCCGGTGGCGCGCCGACGTGCTCGCCGAGCAGCTCCTCGATCTCCGCCTTCGTCCGGGGCCGGGAGGCGAACGCGACCACGTGCGGGAGGACCGCGTCGGCGTCGGCGGTGGTCAGACCGGTGGAGGTGTAGCGGCGATCGTGCAGCCGCGACGCCCGCAGCGACGCCACCATCGCCTCGTGGAAAGCGGTGTAGTCCCGCGCGTCGACCGCGTGCAGGGTGATCCGCATCAACGGCGCCTTGACGAGCTCACCATCGGCGAAGGCCGCGTCGAGGTCGGCGGGATCGAACCCGTCCACCCGGTTCCAGAGCGCCAGGTACGGCGACGCCGGCTCCTGCGCCTGCAGCGCGACGACCCGGCGGACCGCGCCGACGACATCCACCGGCGCGCGTCGCAGGAGCAGCTGCCGGGCCAACGTGGCGCGGTTCAGCCGGCGCGGGGACAGGGCCATCGCCCGGCGGCGGCTCAGGCGGGGACGTCGACGCGGATCTCGAGGTACTCGGCGTCGTAGGCGACACCGTCCCCGTCGACGCGGCCCTCGCCGGCGACGAAGTCGCGCGCCTGCGACAGCAACGCCTCGAACTCCTCGGGCGGCAGCTCGTTCTTCATCACGACCATCATCCCGTGCACGCCGAAGTCGCGCCGCCACTGGTCCCAGGAGGCGTACGAGAACGTGACGGTCCGGCGCGCGATCGACAGCTCGCCCGCGACGTCGGCGAACAGCCGCTCGACGTGGTCCGGGTCGCCCCAGGCCATCGGATCGGGTGCGTCCTCGGGCGGGGCCGGGGCGTCCGACGGGCGCAGCTCGCGGATCATCCGGGCGATCAGCCCGTCCACGGTCCACGCCGTCATGCCCATCACCCCGCCGGGCGCGGTGACGCGGGCGAGCTCGCGGGCCGTGAGCTCCTGCTCCGGCGCGAAGATCGCCCCGAACACCGAGGTCACGCGGTCGAAGGCGCCGTCCTCGAACGGCAGGGCGGCGGCATCGGCCTCCTCCCACGCGACGTCGACCTCCGCGGCCACGGTGCGCTCACGACCGCGTTCGATCATCACCGGCGAGAAGTCCGAGGCGACGACGCTGGCACCGGCGCGGGCCGCCGCCAGCGCGCAGTTGCCGTTGCCGGCAGCGACGTCGAGCACGCGGTGGCCGGCACCGATCCCGAGCGACTCGACCAGCGCGACCGAGACGGGCTCCAGCTGCCGACCTGTCGGCGAGTAGTCACCCAGGCCCCAGACGTTCCGGGACCGCTCCTTCATCTCCTGCAGATCCACGCGTCCTCCTCCGTCCTCCCGCCCACCCTGGCACGCCACCTCGGGACGGTCAACGGCGCGAGGAGCACGCCCGCGCAGGCGCCGGCGACTCGGTGCGCTCAGAACCGTCGGAGCAGACGGTTCTTCGGACACGTCGGGATCAGGCGTGGTCGTCGGACCAGTCCGGGTCGAGGTCGACGAGGAAGGCGGCCAGCCGCTCGACCTCCTCGGTCTCTTCGATCTCGTCCGCCGCGCGACGGAGCTCCGCGACGCAGCGGAGGAACCCGCGGTTCGTCGGGTGCTCCCACCGGACGAGCCCCGTGCCGCCCCAGCCGTTGCGACGGAGGGCGTCGAGGCCACGGTGGTAGCCCACCCGTGCGTACGCGTAGCGCTCGATCGGCTCGCGTCCGAGATGCGCCAGTTCCGCCCATCCCTCGAGGAACGTGGGGTTGGCCGCCACGACCTCGCCGACGGCCCGGCGCCGCTCGTCGTCGTCGGATCGCCCGGTCGCGTCGTCGAGACGGCGCCGCACGTCCTCCGGCGGCTCGGGCAGGACGATGTCCTTGCGGTCGTGCATCGGGAGCTCGGGCACGGGCACTCCTGGGAACGCGGGTCCGCCTGACAGTAGCCTCACGCGGCCGCCCCCGAACCCCGGAGCCGACCCCGTGTCCGACGTCCCCATCGAGTACGCCGTCCGGCTCCCCCAACGCCGGCAGCACCTCGTCGACGTCACCGTGACCGTGCCCGCGGACCTCGTGGCCGGCGGACGGCTCGTCCTGCCCACGTGGACCCCCGGCAGCTACGTGGTGCGCGACTACGTCCACCACGTCCAGTCCATCGCCGCGAGCGACCCGGACGGCCGGGCCATCGAGCTCACCCCCTCGGGACACACCGCCTGGACGCTCCCCGACGACGCCGTCGGTCCGGTCACCGTGCGCCTCGAGCTGTACGCCAACGAGCTGACGGTGCGCACCAACCACGTCGACGACCACCACGCCCTGCTGGTCCCGGCGGCGACGTTCCCCTACGTCGAGGGTGGCGAGGACCGTCGCCACCTCGTCCGGTTCGACCTCGAGGCCGGCGACGGCACCGTGCACGGGCTGCTGCCGCGGCACCCCGACGGGGACGACGACGTGTTCGTCGCCGACGACCTCGACCACCTGGTCGACGGCGCCTTCGAGGTCGGCGACCTCCCGACCGTGGACTTCGAGGTGGCCGGGGTCCCGCACCGCTTCGTGTGGTCCGGCCACGGCGGTGCGCCCGACCTCGCCCGCATCGCGGCCGACGCCACGGCGATCGGCGAGGCGGCGGTCGAGCTGTTCGACGGCGACCTCCCCGTCGACCGCTACACGTTCCTGTGCGTCGGCTGGGACCAGGGCGGCGGCGGGCTCGAACACCGCGACGGATCCGTCCTCATGATGCCGGTGCGCACCTTCCAGCAGCCCGACGACTACGCCCGCTTCCAGTCGCTCGTCGCGCACGAGTACCTCCACCTCTGGAACGTCAAGCGGCTCGTCCCCGCCGGCCTCCAGCGGTTCGACTACGAACGACCGACGCACACGACCAGCCTGTGGGTCGCCGAGGGCTGGACCGCCTACTACGACGAGCTCCTCCCCCTGCGCGCCGGGGTGTGGACCACCCGGCGCTACCTGGACGCGCTCGCCAGCGTGACCACCAGCGTCCTCGACACCCCCGGGGCGGCGCTGCAGTCGGTCCAGCGCTCGAGCTACGAGGCGTGGACCAAGCACTACGTGCGCGACGAGAACTCGCCCAACGCCGGCGTCAGCTACTACGGCCACGGGGCGACCCTGGCGTGGTGCCTCGACCTCCTCATCCGACGCGAGGACCCCTACGGCCCGGGGCTGGACGCCGCCCTGCGCCTCCTCTGGGACCGCTTCGGGGGCACCGGGACCGGGTACACCGAGGACGACGTGGCCGCCGCGGTCAGCGAGGCCGCCGGGCGCGACCTCACCGGCTTCTTCGACCGCCACGTCGCCGGCACGCAGCTCCCACCGGTCGAGGACCTCGTCGGCGCCGTCGGGCTCACCTTCTCGGAGCGGAGCGCCGACGTCCCGGCCGCCCCGCGGCTGGGCGTGATCTCCAGCGAGACCGACCTCGGCGTCACGTTCGACACCGTCCTCCGTGGTCAGCCCGCGTGGCACGCCGGGCTCACCGGGGGCGACCGCCTGCTCGCGATCGACGGCCTCAAGGTCGCCCGGGGCGAGCTCACGCCGGCACTCCGCGCCCACCGCGCCGGCGACACCGTCGACGTCACCGTCTTCCGCGGCCCGCGGCTGCTCACCCTGCCGGTGACGCTGGGCGAGCCCCGGCCCGAGCGGCAGCTGTCGATCGTCGACAGCCCCACGCTCGAACAGCGCGAGGCGTTCCGCAGCTGGACGGGGCGTCCGCTGTCCGAGGTCGGCGCTCCGTGACCGACCTCCCGGCGCTCCCCCTCGAGGCGCCAGGGTTCGTCTTCGCGGTCCTCATGGCCATCGTGCTGGTCGCGCCGGTGCTGGCCGAGCGGCTGCGGATCCCGGGGATCGTGGGACTGATCGTCATCGGGACGCTCGTCGGCCCCAACGTCGCCGGCCTGCTGGAACGCGACGGCGTGGTGGCGGTGCTCGGCAGCGCGGGCCTGCTCTACCTGATGTTCGTGGCGGGGCTCGAGCTCGACCTCGACGAGCTGCGCACCCACCGCCGCGACAGCCTCGTGTTCGGCGGACTCACGTTCGCGATCCCGATGCTCCTCGGCGTCGTGCTCATCCTGCCGCTCGGCTACGGCGCGCTCGCCGCCGTCCTCCTGGCCTCGTGCTGGGCGTCGCACACGCTGCTCACCTACCCCGTCTTCCGCCGCTTCGGCGTCGCGACGAACCGCGCCGTGGCGGCCTCGGTCGGAGCGACGATCATCACCGACACGGCCGCGCTGCTCGTGCTGGTCGTGGTCGCGCGCGCGTCCGGTGGCGGCCTCGACGCCCGGTTCTGGCTCGAGCTGACGGTCGGCCTGGTCGTGCTGGTCGCGACGACGATGGTGGCGCTCCCGCGGGTCGCACGGTGGTTCTTCGCCAACCACGGGCAGGACCGCAACGCCCGCATGGTGTTCCTGCTGGCCGGGCTGTTCGCCAGCAGCGCGGTCGCCGAGCTCGCCGGCGTCGAGGGCATCATCGGCGCCTTCCTGGCCGGCCTGTCGCTCAACCGCATGGTCCCGGAGGACTCGGTGCTGATGGGCAAGGTCGACGTCGTCGGCTCGACCCTGCTGATCCCGCTGTTCCTCATCTCCGTCGGGATGCTGGTCGACCCGATGCTGCTCCTCGATCCCCGCATCCTCGGTCTGACGGCGGCGTTCACCGGCATCGCGCTCGGGGCCAAGTGGCTCGCCGCCGAGGGGGCCGGACGGCTGTTCGGCTACGTCGCCGCGGAGCGCCAGGCGATGTTCGCGCTCTCGGGTGCACAGGCCGCCGCCACGCTCGCCGCTGTGTTCGTCGGGCTCGAGGTCGGCCTCCTCGACACCGGCACGGTCAACGCCGTCGTCGGCGTCATCCTGCTCACCTGTCTCACCACCTCGTGGGTCGCCGGTCGCGCCGCGCCCCGCCTGCCCGCGCCCGACCGCACCCGCAGCCTGGGACAGGTCGTGGTCGTGCCCATCGCCCGGCCGTCCTCGGCCGGCCCGCTCGCCGCGCTGGCCGCGGCGCTCGCCCGCAGCGACGGCGGCATGGTGCTGCCCGTGACCGTCGTGCCGCCGCACCCGGAGCCGTCCCGTCTGCGCGAGGCCACCCGCCTCGGCGCGGAGGCCGAGCAGGTCGCGCTGCGGACGGGCGTGGAGGCACACGGGGTCGTCCGCGTCGACACCGACGCGGCGTCCGGCATCCACCACGCCTCGGTCGAGCACGGCGCGAGCCTCCTGGTCGTGGGGTGGAAGAGCGGGTCCTCGGACGCCAGCTCGCTCTTCGGAGGGCTGATCGACGACCTGGTCCGCACCGCGCGGATCCCCACCCTCGTCGCTCGGATCGACGCCGAGGCGTGGCCGCGCATCGTCGTGAAGGTCGCGACGCACGACACCGAGCCCGCCGGCCTCCCGGGGCTCCGCCTCGCCCTGTCGGTCGCCGCCCGACTGGCGCGCTCCACGTCGGGACCGGTCCGCGTCGTCGCCGAGCAGGACGACGACCCGGCGCTGCGCGAGCTCGTCGCGACCATCGCGGGCCGGGACGCCGAGCTGGTCCACCGCGGCCGCCGGCCCGGCGCGCGCCTCGCCGACCACGTCGACCCGGACGACCTCGTGGTGGTCGCCTCGGAGCCGCTCCCCCGCCAGCTCCGGGCCGCGGTGTCCGGGGTGCTGCGACGCCTGCCGGATGCGCAGCTCGTCGTCGCCGTCGAGCACGCGCCGGCGACCGCCGAGCTTCCGGACCTCACCGGCCTGATCGCGTCCCCGCCGGACTGACCGTCATCCGGCGACGGCTACTCCGCCGGCTGGCCCAGCTCGAGGGCGTCGCCGAGGTTCGAGTTGCCCTCGAGGAAGTCGATGGCCGCGACCGTCTCGGCACGCGGGCCGGTGTACTCGAGGATGTAGAGCCCGTTGCGGATGTCGACCACGTAGACGAGGCCGTCCTTGATGATGGGGAACGACCACATCGCCACCTTGTCCTGCCCCGAGGTGAGCGCCGGGTCCTCCTGCAGCACCAACGGCAGCGGCGAGGGGACGAACTGGCCGGCGGGTGCCGGGTTGCGTGGGTCGGCGAGGTCGAGCACCTGCAGGCCGGCCGCGTGCCAGGAGATGAAGGCCAGGTCCTCGGTGACGGTCGGGTTGTGCGCCGAGTAGCTCGAGGTGAGGCGCGGCGCGTCGGTGTCGCAGAAGTCCGCCTCGTTCTGCGGCAGCTTGTACTCGTTGACGACCTCGGGAGCCGCCGGGTTCGAGACGTCGAGCATGCGGACCCAGCCCCACGGGCAGCCGTGCCCGCCGAGGAAGCGCAGCGCCTCGCCGTAGACCTCGTCCGTGACCAGCGCCATCCCGGTCCCCGGGATCTCGAGCGCGCTGTGGGCGCCGGGACCGGGCCACGTCGGTGCCGCGTCGGGCGGGGTGAGGAGCGCGACCGTCGGGGACGGGTGCCCCTCGGCCACCTCGGAGGTGTCGGCGACGTAGAAGCCGCCGGTGAGGTACGCGAAGTAGGTGGTGCGGCCGTCGACCGTCGGGGTCATCGAGTGGAGGTCGCCGCCGGGGGCCAGCCATCCCAGGTCCATGTCCACGAGGGTCTCGAACGTCCCCTCCCGCGCGCCCGAGACGTCGACCACCATGAACCGGTTGTCGGACGTGCCGCTCACGTAGAGCAGCGCCCGGTCGCGATCCGCGGGGTCCACCCACAGGAAGAACTCGTGCGGGTTGTGGTCCGTGCGGTACTCCGCCACGGGCTGCGGGTCGAGCGCGTTCTCGCCGGCGATGTCGTAGAAGGTGAAGTTGTCACCGGGTCCGCGGACCGAGCAGGCGTGGATCAGCGGGCTGCAGTTCGACGTGAGGTTCTGGACGATGAGGAGGTCCTGCTCGGGCCAGATCCGCATCTCGCGCGAGGTCTCGCCCTCGCGGCCGGTCCCGTCCACCTCACCCACGACGGTGGGGGCCGTCGGGTCGGAGACGTCGACGATCAGGATGCCGGCGCCGAGGGCGTTCTCGTCCCGCGGCTTGCCGTCGGTGCGGCTGCCGACGTAGGCGACGTCGCCGTGGACGGCGAGCGCGGCGTTCATGCCCCGGTCGCCGAGCGACGAGTGCCCGACGAGCTCGAGGTTCTCGGCGACGGCATCGAGCACCGGCAACGGCGCCGGCTCCCCGGGGGTCGTCACCGGGATGGTGGCCGCGACCAGCAGCGCGGCGCCGAACAGGAGCGCGATGAAGTTCCTCATGCCGGACGGTTCGACGTCGCGGGGGGGGACTCCTCCCGGCGCCACGGGATCCGTCCGAGGATCGACGGAGGGCGACCGCCTCGGAGCGGTCGCCCTCGTCGGGTTCGGGACTGCGGGTCAGCTCGTGGACTCGGTCTCCGTCCCGGTGCCGGCGTCGCCGGTCGGGCCGTCGACGCTCTCGAGCGCGCCACACAGCGCCGGCAGGGTCGCCTCCTCCGGCACACCCTCCTTCAGCTCGCTGTCGGGACCGTCGTAGGCCGCCGGGTCCTCACCGAGCGTGGTGTCCGCGACACCGTGCACGACGATCACACCGTTGGAGAGATCGTCGGCGGTCGTGCCCTCCGGGAGGTCGAAGCTGCGCGAGTACGTCAGCGTCCCCTCACCGTCCGCCGTCGGGAAGCGCTCCACGGCCAGCGCGCTGGCCGCGTCGGTCGCACCGTCGACGGTCAGCGACACGGCGATCCCACCGTAGGCGGGCTGGCCCTCGGGGGTGGAGATGAACTCGTCGTCGCCCGCGGCATCCGGGGTCGGACAGGTGTTCTCGCCACCGATGTGGATGTGCTGGGCGTGCGGCGCGTCCGCGGCGACGCCGTCGGCCTGGACCGTCACGAGCACCTGGCCGTCGGCCACCTCGACCTGGGCGACGCCGGTCGCACCGGAGCCGTTCAGCTCGGCCAGGTCAGCACGGAGGGCCTGCTCGCCGCCGGCGAGCTCGGGGGCGTCCTCGGTCTGCTCCGCCTCGGCCTCCGTGTCCTCCGGCGTGACCTCCTCGGCGGTCTCGGTCCCGGTGCCGATCTCCTGCGCCGTGTCGGTCGCGTCGTCCTCACCTCCACAGCCGGTGGCGGCCAACGACAACGTGAGGCCGGTCACGGCGCCGAGGAGGGCGCGCTGCTTGCGTACGGTCCTGAGCAAAGCTGATCCTTCTGTCGGGGACGAGGTCCGCGCCGGCACGGCCGGCCACGGCTCCCAGCGTGGGGGCGGACGCGGGCCCCCGGGGCCGTCGGACCCCGCTGGGCGCGGGGGACCCATCGGCCCCCCGCGGACGGCCGGCGTCGTCGCAGCCCTGTCCATCCGTGTGGGTGGATGCGCTTGCGGCGACTAGAGCTGTCGGCGGATCCGGTCGAGCTCGGACCGGACGGCCGAGAGCCGCTCGCTCATGCGCGCCGCGTCGGCCGTCGACGTCGCCGGTTCGGCCAACCGCTCACCCAGCACCCCGACCTCGAGCGTGAGGAGCTCGACCTGGGTGCGGACGGTCGCGATCTCGTCGGAGGTGGCGAGCGGTCGCGCCACGATCGCCTCGTGCAGGACCTTCAGCGTGCGGTCGTCGGCGGCGAGGT
>JAHWJY010000021.1 GCA_019348135.1 Actinomycetota bacterium | reverse complement strand
TGGGGAAGCCGGGCACGGTGATGCCGTTGTGGGCCACCGGGGTCGGGTCCCAGGCCTCGTCGAGCCGGCGCCCGTCGAGCCCCGTCACGGCCAGGGGACCGAGCGGGGTGCGGACGTCGAAGCCGGTGCCCCACACGAGCACGTCGAGCTCGATCTCCCGGCCGTCCGCGAGCCGGACGCCGGTCGGGGTGAGCCGCTCGATCGGCGCCGTCTCGACCTCGACGTGTGGCTCGTCGAGCGCGGGCCAGTAGTCGCTCGAGATGAGGATGCGCTTGCAGCCCATGTCGTGGTCGGGGCGCAGGGCCTCGCGCAGGTCGGGGTCGGAGACGCTGCGTCGCAGGTGCCAGCGCGAGAGGACCTGCATGAGGGCCATGCCGGGGCTGTCCTTGCGGAAGCCGACGAAGCGCAGCTCCTTCTGCCAGTAGAGGTAGGTCCGGAAGAGGCGGCGCAGCCCCGGGACCCACCGGAAGGCGGCCTGCTCGAGCGGTGTGAACGGCCGGTCGACACGCGGGATGATCCACGGCGCCGAGCGTTGGAACACGGTGAGCGAGGTGGCCCGCTCGGCGAGGTGGGGGACGAACTGGATCGACGACGCGCCGGTGCCGATCGTGCCGATGCGCTTGCCGTCGAGGTCGGCGTCGTGGTCCCACCGGGCGGAATGGAACTGCGCACCGTCGAAGTCGTCGATCCCCGGGATGTCCGGGATGCTGGGGTCGGAGAGCGGGCCGAGCGCGGCGACGACGACCTCGGCCGTCCAGCTGCGGCCGTCGGCGGCGCGGACGTGCCACGTCGCCGTCGGCGCGTCGAAGGTGGCGGCCACGACCTCGGCGCCGAACTCGATGGCGGGGCGCAGCCCGAACCGGTCGGTGAGGTCCTCGAGGTAGGCGCGCAGCTCCGGCTGGCGCGGGTAGTGCGAGGACCAGTCGGGCTTGGGAGCGAACGAGAAGGAGTACAGGTGGGCGGGGATGTCGCAGGCCGCCCCGGGGTAGTGGTTGTCCCGCCAGGTACCGCCGACGCTCGTGTCGCGCTCGAGGATCGTGATGCGCGTGACGCCCGCCCCGCGCAGCTTGATCGCGGCGCCGAGGCCGGCGAAGCCGCTGCCGATGATGACGACCCGCGGAGGGGTGGACGTCACGCTCGCGCTCCCTGTCGTTGACGCTCGCTCGGCCGGCACGGTACGGTCTTGTTGAGCAACAGTCAACAAGTCGGAGGACCAGGTGGAACGGTTCCGGGACCGGGTGGCGGTCATCACGGGGGCGGCGTCGGGGATCGGTCGGGCGCTGGCGCTCGACCTCGCCCGCGGTGGTGCCCGGCTGGCGCTGTCGGACGTCGACACGGACGGGCTGGCGCGGACCGTCGCGCGCTGCCGCGCCCTCGGCGTGGACGTCGAGGGCTGGCGCGTCGACGTCTCGGACCGCGCAGCGATGCGGGGCCACGTCGAGGACGTCCTGGCACGGTTCGGCACCGTCAACCTGGTCTTCAACAACGCCGGCGTGGCGCTCGTCGCCGGCGCCGAGGAGCAGTCCCTGGAGGACATCGACCGGGTCCTCGGCATCAACCTCCAGGGGGTCATCCACGGCAGCCAGCTGTTCCTGCCGCACCTCATCGCCTCCGGCGACGGCCACCTCGTCAACATCTCCAGCGTGTTCGGCCTGTTCGCCATCCCGACCCAGAGCGCGTACCACGCGAGCAAGTTCGCCGTGCGTGGCTACACCGAGTCCCTCGCGATCGAGATGGCGGTCTCCGACCACCCGGTCGCCGTCAGCTGCGTCCACCCCGGGGGGATCGACACCGCCATCGTGCGCAACGCCGTCGTCGCCGGTGGCCGTAGCCGCGGCGGCTTCGAGGAGCTGTTCGCCGGCATGGCCCGCACCTCGCCGGAACGGGCTGCGGCCGTGATCCTGCGCGGTGTGGCGCGCGGCCGGCCGCGCATCCTCGTCGGCGCGGACGCGTGGACCATGCACCTGCTCGTGCAGCTCCTCGGCTCCCGGTACCAGACGCTCGTGCGGTGGGCCGGCACCCGGACCCTCCGCCGGCTGGACGACCAGGCGGTCGAGGCCGCCGCCCGCGGGCCGGAGGAGCCCGTGGCCCGCGCCGGCTAGCTCGGCGACGCCGCCTCGGCGAGGAGCGGTTCGAGGTCGACCCCCACGGCCCCCAGCATCCCCAGGAGCGCGAGCTCGAGCGTCCCCAGCAGGTCCTCCCGGCCGAGCTCGGCGGGATCGCGCAACCACGTCACGGCGAGCTCCTCGGCGAACGCGATGTAGCCGCGCGCGAGGTAGCGCATCCGTGGGTCGTCGTCGGGGGAGAGGTCGAGGCCCTCGAGGATGCGGTCCGCGAGCACTCCACGGGTGCGGTCGAAGACGGCGAGGAGCTCGGGCTTGCCCCCGGCGGCACCGCGGATCAGTGCGAGGTAGGTGTCACGGTTGGCCGTGATGTGCTCGACGTAGGCCGCGAGCGAGGAGCGGAGCTGGAGCAAGGCCGGGGCGTCCGCGTCCGGGTCCAGGACCTCGAGGAGCTCGTCGGCCGCGTCGACCGCGATCGCGACGAGGAAGTCGTCGCGGGTCGGGAAGTAGTGGAACAGCAGCCCGCGGGAGATGCCGGCGGCCTCCGCGACGCGGTCGGTCGAGAGCCCGTCGAAGGAGACCCGCTCGACCTCCTCGCGTCCGAGCGCCACGAGCTGCGCGCGCCGCTCCTCGCGCGAGAGCCGTCGGCGCGGGTCGTCCGCCATGGCGTCGCCCTCTCTGCCGAGCCCGCTCCGATTGAGCGTTGCTCAACAGGCTACTACAGCAGCTCCGGCCGGTCCCGCTCCTCGGACATCCCGATGGGGCCCGCCGTGATCCCGTGCAGGAACTGCTGCGCCGGCGCGTACCACGAGTTGAACATGTCCTCGACCTTGCCGAAGGCCACGAGGTTGCTGCGGAAGAGCAGCCCGACGTAGTCCGCGACCTGCTGCGCCGAGGGGATGTGGTGGGTCACGATCACGATGGTCGAGCCCTGCTCCTGGGCGATGTCGCGTGCGAGGGCGTTCAGGTACGCCGTGCGCACGGGGTCCAGACCCGAGTCGGGCTCGTCGAACAGGAGGATCTCGGGCTCCATGACGAGCGCCCGGGCGAGACCGCAGCGCTTGCGCATCCCGCCGGAGATCTCGTCGGGCATCTTGTCCTGTGCCCCCTCGAGGCCGACCAGGGAGAGCTTCTCCGTGACGATGTCGCGGATCTCCTTCTCCTTCTTGTCGGTGTGCTCACGCAGCGGGAACGCCGTGTTGTCGAACACCGTCATGGAGCCGAAGAGGGCGCCGTCCTGGAACAGCACGCCGAACTTCTTGCGGACCTCGAGCAGGTGCTTGCGCCTGAGCTCGGGGATGTTGTCCTCGCCGACCCACACCTCGCCCTGGTCGGGCATCAGCAGGCCGATGAGGCAGCGGAGGAACACCGACTTCCCGGTTCCGGACGGGCCGATCACGGTCGTGATCTTGCCCTTCGGGAAGTCGATCGAGATGTCGTCGAGCACGTGGTTCGAGCCGAACGACTTCGACAGGTTGCGCACCGAGATCGCGGGGTTCTCGACCACGGTGTTGCCGGGGTAGACCGGGTCCTGCGTCTTGTCGTAGCTCTCGGGTGGCTCGTGGAGCTCGCCACCACCGAACCCGATGCCGGCGCCGACCGGCTCGAACTTCTCGACGTACTCAACGGGCATGGCGGCACCTCACCGGGACGTGTTGACGAGCAGGAGGTCCGTCGGGACCTCGTGGGTGATGCGGTTGCTGACCGAGCCGAGGAGGCGCGACGGACCGCTCATCCCCTTGTTGCCGATCACGAGCAGGTCGTAGCGGGGCGCGACCTCGGTGATCGCCGCGGAGACGTCGTCGCCGAGCGCCATCTCCTGGCCGAGGTCGCCGTCGTCGTCGAACTGGCCGGCCGCGCGGGCGAGGACGTCGTCGCCCTGCGGCTCGCTCTTGGCGACCGTGAACAGGATGGGAGCGGCACCGATCGCCTTCGCGAGGTGGTAGCCGTGCTCGCACGCGACCGCGGCCGTCGACGAGCCGTCGGTCGCGAGCGCGACGCGGGACCAGGTACGCGGACCCTCGTCGTCGACGGGCCGGACGAGCAGCAGGTCGCGGCTCGCGTGATGGGTCAGCTGGTGGGGGACGTTGCCGACGAACCGCTCGGCGCGCGCGGCGAGCCCGACGGTCCCGACCACGACGAGCGCGCCGGGTCGGTCGTCGGCGAGCTCCAGCAGCGCCTCGGCGGGGTTGCCGGTCGGCGTGTGCTGGCTGACGTCCTCGACCCCGAGCCGGCGGGCGATGCCGGCGGCCTCCGAGGTCGTCTTCGACGCCCAGTGGGCCTCGTGGGCGGAGGCGTTGCCACCGGGGTACTTGGCCTCCTCCGAGGTCGGGGGCGCGTCGTCGCGCTCGCGGTACCAGGCCGTCACGACCGACAGCGGCAGGTCGAGCATCCCGGCGAGCGACGCGGCGGCGCGGACCGCGGAACAGGCGGTGGGGGAGCCGTCGGTGCCGACGATGATCTCGCGGTAGGGGAGCGTCGTCACGGGGCGTCCTCGTCGTCGGGGACCGCGGCGCCCTCGGCCTCGTCGATGACGAACACGTCGACGGCCGAGACGAGCCACTCGTCGTCCTCGCGGACCAGCGTGATCCGGGCGGAGCGGGCCGTCCGCTCGGCGACCTCGATGCTCTCCGCGGTGATGGTCTGGATCACCACGCCGAGGGCGACGGCCTCGTCCTCCTGGATGCGTTGGATGAACACGTCCTGGACGTCCCCGACGCTCACGTAGCCGAACTCCTCGGCCTCGGTCCCGCCGTCGCCTCCGAAGGTCTCGTCGATCTCGGTGAGGAACTGGCCGGTGCCACGCTCGCGGAGCTCCTCCCGGGTGTCCTCGAGCCCGTCGGTGGCGTCCCAGTTCATCAGCGCCACGACGAACTCCTCGGCGGCGCGCTGCACCTCGTGCCGGGTCTGCTCCTGTGCGCGGAGGGTGAGCCACTGCGAGGTCGAGGCCATCGCGACGAGCACCGCGACCGTCGCCACCAGCCACGGCAGGATCCACCACCGACGCCGGCGACGGCCGCCGTCGTCCGCGGAGGCGTCGTCGCGCGGCGCGGGCTGCGTCGGTCCGTCCGTGGTGCCGTGCGGCGTCGTGGCGGTGTCGTCGACCATCACGACCTCCGCCGCAGCCACAGCGCCGTGCCGATGACGATCGGTCCGAGGATCGCGAGGCCGCCACCGGTGGCCGGCAGGTCGGAGCCACCGCCGAAGCCGCCGCTGGCCGGCGGGTCGACCCGCTCGCCGTCGCTGGACGCGACCAGCGGGGCGTAGTCGATGCCGGGCGAGGTCTCGTCCGGCGGCTGGGGGTCGTCCTGGCGGACCGCGTTCACGCCGGTGCCGAACGTCCGGCTCACGCAGGCGGCCCCCGGTGTGGTCGGCGGGGTGGGCGTCTTCGTGGGGTAGGCGCGGCCCTCCTCCGGAGGACCGACCATCAGGATCCGCTGCCACGGGGCACCGGTGAGGGGGTCCCACTGGGTCAGGACGTCGAAGCCGTCCTGGAAGAACCAGTGGGTGCGGATCAGGGCGTGCTCGGCCTCGTCGAGCTTGGAGGAGTACCGGCCCGCGTTGACACCGGTGTTCGTGCTCGGGCCGAGGAGCATCTCGTTGAAGTCGGTGAAGTCCCGGGTCAGGCAGGTGAAGTCGGCCCGTTCGTTGCGGATGAAGGCGTCGGCCTGGACGAGCGTCTGCGTCCCCGTCGTCAGCAGCCGGTCGATCGTGTCCTGCTCCTGCTCGAAGATCTCGGTGAGGTCCGCGGCGTTGACGAACGTCTGGGCGAGCGCGAGCCGGTGCTCCTGGAGCGTCGCGAGCACCGTGGCGCTCGACGTGATGGCGCGCTCGAACTCGGGGATCCCGTCGACGAGCGTGCGGTTGAGGTCGAGGCTGTCACGACCGAGCTTCTTCAGCGTGGGCCCACGGTCGTCCAGCGCCAGTGCGAGCTCGCGGAAGAAGACCGAGACGTCCTCAGGGGCGATGGCCTGGAAGAGGTCGGAGGTCTTCTCGAGGAGGAACGGGACCTCGGCGGGGACGGCGGTCTCGGTCGGGATGATCGTGGCGCCGCGCTCGGCCGCCTCCCAGTCCGGCCCGGTCGGCTGGAAGTCGACCGCCTGCTCGCCGATGGGCGAGCGACGCAGCACCTGCACGCGCGACGTCGCCGGGACGACGGCGTCGCCCTGGATCGACAGGTGCAGGAGCACGCCCTCCTCCGTGAGCTCGACGTCCTCGACCTGGCCGACCGCGCGACCGAGGACCGTGACCTCCTGGTCGGGCAGGACCCCGCCCGTGGACGGCATCGGCACCGAGATCCGGTAGCTGTCGTCGAACACCACGCCGGAGGCGAAGGTCAGGAACGCGAGCACGACCACGCCGACGCCGAAGACGACCAGCCAGACGACGTTGGCGGCGATCCGCCCCGAGATGCCCCTCATCGGAAGCCCCCCGTGTGCGCACCCTCGTGGTCGTGCGAGTGGCTGGCGGCATCCCCGCCGTCGTCCTCGTCGGTCGGCGAGGGTTCGCTCGGCCGCTTGGGGCAGCCCTCGTGGTTGGCGTTGCAGGACTCCGGGTTGGGCTGGAACGGTGGCGGCTCACCCGACTCGCCCGGGTTCGGCGGGGTGCAGTCGCGGGTGGGGTCGCCCTCGGTCTCGTTGTACCCGCAGATGATGAAGTCGAGCCATACCTGCGCCTCCTCGTTCACGACCCCGCCGGGGACGTGGAGGTTGTGGCGCGGGCCGTACACGAGGATCCGTTCGAGCGCGTCGGGGTAGCGGTTGACCTGGCGCGTGATCTGGCGCAGTCGCCGGAAGAAGTTGTCGATCTCCTGCTCGTGGTCGTCCAGGATGCGGGCTCCGACGATCGACAGGCGCGTGACGTCCTCGAGCGCGTCGATCAGTCGCTCGTCCTGCGCGTCCAGTGCCTCCGCGGTCTCGTTCAGCGTGGCGAGGGCGGCGGCGTTCGCCTCCGCGTCCGGAGCCATCGCGACCGTGAGCTCGTCGACGGCCTCGATCAGGTGGACGAGGTCCTCGGACCCCTCGTCGTAGCGTCCGATGACGCCCTCGACGTTCTCGATGAACGAGCCGATCAGCCCGCCCCGCCCACCGAACGCCTGGGCGCCGGTCGTGACGGCCGCGGACAGCTGGTCGGCGGCGACGAAGGCGAGCACCCCGTTGCTGGCCTCGACGAACTCCTCGAAGTCGCCGACGACGCGGGTGTCCTCGATGTGCTGACCGTCGGCGATCTCGCCGCTCTCGCCGGTGGGCCGGAGGTCGACGTACCGCTCGCCCAGCAGACCGGTCTTCGCGAGCGAGGCCATGACGTCGCCGGGCAGACCGGTGTCCCGCTCGATCTCCATCGTCACGAGCGCCTCGGCGCCCTCGGTGAGCTCGATGTCGGTGACGACGCCGATGGGGACGTCGCCCGCGCGGACCCCCGCCCGCGGCACCAGGTCGATCACGTCGTCGAAGGTGGCGGTGACGGTGAGGGGCTCCTCGCCGCCGACGATCCCGCAGGCGCCGAGGAACAGCGCGAGGACGAGGCCGAGCGCGACCCTGGTGGCGGTGGTGGCGCGCCTCATCGCACCGCCTCCCGTCCGGTCTCGCCGCGCAGGAGCTCCTCGAAGCCCTCCGCGATGTCGTCGACGGGATCGCCGTCGCCATCCTGGTCGGCGGCGCCGTCGTCCTGCTCGGCCACGGCCTCGCGGAACTCGGGCGCGGCGGTGAAGACGTCGCGCACGGCCTCGGCGACCGTCTTGGCGCCCTGGCCGTCCGCGGGGCAGGGCACGACCGGGTCGAGGCAGAGCTCGCCACCGACCTGCTCGATGATGTCGAAGCCCTCGCACTCCTCGGCGGGGATGCCGACGCGCTCGCACAGGCCGATCAGCCGGTTCGCGACGGTGCGGGCGAGCTCGGGGCCGATCTGCTGCGAGTGGTTCTGCAGCGGGAGCCAGTTGTGCTCGCGGTCGATCACGCGCTCGGCGTGGCGGAAGAGCTCGGCCGAGCCGAGCACGAGCAGGGAGATGTTGTCGAGGTTGCGCTCGGCGGTCCGCCCGACGCGGGTGAGCACCTGGATGTCCTCCTCGAGGCCCTCGCGGTGCGTCTCGAGGAGAGATCCGAGCTGCGTCGTCAGCCGGACGAGGCCCCGGAGCGCCCCGTCGATGTCGGTGCGGTCGTCGGCGAGCGTGCCGGCGACGGTGTTCCAGTCCTCGATGATCGGCCCGATGGCCTCGTCGCGGGTGGCCAGGGTCTCGTTGAGATCCGCCAGCCGTCCGGCCAGGGAGACGAGCTCCTCGTCGTTCTCGGCCAGCACCTCGATCGCGACCGAGGCCTGGTCGATGACCTGGCCGATGGTCTCGCCCTGCCCGTCGAGGACCGTGGCGACGTTGTCGAACATCCGCCCCACCTCGGGGGCGTCGAGCCCGCCGACGAAGTCGTTGAGGCTGTCGAGCACCTCGTCGAACTCGTAGGGAACGACCGTGCGCTCCACCGGGATGGTGCCGCCGTCCTGCATCGCCTCGCCGCCCGTGTAGGCCGGCTCGAGCTGCACGTAGCGTTCGCCGAGGAGCGCTTCGGGGACGATCAGGGCGCCCGCTCCGGCGGGGATCTCGACCCCCTCGTCGATCAGCAGCTCGACGCGGACCGTGTCGGAGCCGGGCTCGACGTGGAGGTCGGCGATCTTGCCGACGTCGACGCCGAGCACCCGCACGGGGGAGCCCGGGAAGAGGTTGTAGGTGCGCGCGAACTCGGCGTTGACGGTGTACGCGCCGCCGTCGCCGCCGAACACGCCGCAGGCCGTGGCGGTGAGGGACAGGACGAGCAGGCCCACCACGGTGAGCGCCAGCCGGGGTCGGAGGAGCCGCTTCATCGCGCCTCCTCCCGGTCGAGGTGGAAGAGCCGGCCGATGCCGCTGTAGACCCGCAGCTCGTCGGGCGCGGGCAACGTGGTGGACGAGGAGGAGAGACCGGGGTCGGTGTCCTCCGCGCCCTCGTCCTCGACGTTGTCGGTGCCGTCACAGGTGGGGTCCGGGCCGAGGGCCTCCGTCAGCGCCTGGTCGATGGCGCTGCCGCAGCCGATGAGCGCCTGGATGCCGACCTGGCCGAGCCCGGTGACGAAGACGTTGCCCCAGCCGGTGGTGTCGCGCTGGGCCGGCCCGTCCGCGTAGCCGATCGAGGAGAAGCCGCGGACGCCGACGCCCGAGTAGGCGAACGCATGGGCGAGGTCGACCTGGTGCGCGTCGACGATGGCGAGGTCCTCGTTGAGCTCGAACAGGATGCGGTCGAGCTGGGTGCGGCGGTCCTCGATGAGGTCGGCGGTGATGTTCGTGGTCGCCGTCGTCTCGCGCAGGAGGCGCTGGATGTCGGTGCGCCGCTCCGCGAGACGGTCGAGGGTGGAGCCGAAGGCGTCGATGATCCGGACGATCTCCTGGTCCTTCGCGGCGGCGGCGTCGATCAGGACCTCGGCGCGGTCGATCAGCGTGCCGAGGTCCTCGCGCTTGTCCGCCACGATGGCCGTCACCTTGTCGAGGCCGTCGAGGAGCCGGGTGATGTCCTCCCGGTTGCCCTCGGTCACGTCCGCGACGGCCGTGATGAGCCCCTGCAGCGCCTCGACGTTCAGCTCGCCCAGCAGCTCGGCCGAGCGGTCGCCGAGCTCGGGCAGGTCCACCGGCGTGCTGGTGCGCTCGAGCGGGATCACGTCGCCGGCGGCGAGGTAGTCCGACGAGCGACCCGGGTCGAGCCGGATCGCGCGCTTGCCGAGCGTGTTGCGGATGATGATCGAGGCCATCGAGTCCGAGGGGACGCCCTCGGCGTCCAGGGTGAACCGCGCGCGCGCGGTGTCCCCGTCGATCTCGACGGAGAGCACCTCGCCGACGCGGACGCCGGCCACGATCACGAAGTCGCCCTTCCCGAGACCGGCGGCGTCGGCGAAGACGGCCTCCAGCTCCTCGCCCGGCTTGAACATGCCGCCGCTCATGCCGACGGCGAAGGCGGTGGCAGCGACGATCAGCGCCCCGACGATGAAGCCGATGACGGCCTGGTTGCGTTCCAGCAACATCAGTTCGCCCCCTGGACCGTGAAGACGGACCGCAGGCTCGACGACCGGTCGTCGTTGCTCGGTTCCTCGGGGCGGGGGTAGCGACCGGAGCCGTCGGTGGGCGGCAGCTCGGCACCGCGCTCGGCGCTGATCGTCTCGTAGTCGGAGCTGAACCCGACGGCGCGGATCTGGAACCACTGGCCGAGCCGGGAGAGGCGGTGGTAGGAGACGAACCCGCGACCGCTCGACGAGATGAGCCGTTCGAGGTTCTCGTGGTTCTGCGACAGCACGGCCGTGATGCGGTCGAGCTCGTCGAAGGTGCCGCGGAGGTTCTCGTCGTTGGCGTCGACCATGCGTCGCAGCTCGGCCTGTCCGTCGGCGATCCGCACGATCGCCGCCTCGAGGGTGTCGTTCCGGGCGGCGACCGACTCGGACACGTCGGCGAAGCTGTCCAGCAGCTCACGCAGGTCGGCCTCGCGGCTGGCGTACGCGTCGACCACGGTCGCCGCGTTGCCGAGCAGCCGGCGCAGCTCCTCGTCGCGGCTGGCGATCGTCTGGGTGAGCGACGCGCCCCGCCGGATGAGGTCCTGGACCTCGTCGGTGCGACCGATCAGGGCCTCCGAGAGCGCCTCGAGCACCTTGTTCTGCTGCTGCGGGTCGAGCGCGGACATGACGGGCGTGATGCGCTGGAGCATCAACCCGAGGTCGGCGGGGGAGTCGGTCTGCTCCATCGGGAAGCGGTAGCCCGACTCGACGGTCTCGCCCTCACCCGGCTCGAGGTAGAGGAACCGCAGCCCGAAGACGTCGCGCCAGCGGATCAGCAGCGTCGAGTCCCCGGGGACCGCGACGTCCTCGTCCAGCTCGAAGTGGACGACGGCGGTGCCGCCCGGGGCCACCTCGAGGGCGGTGATCTTGCCCACGGTGACGCCCGAGACCTTGACCGCGTCGTTGACCAGCAGCCCGGTGACGTCGGCGAACTCGGCCTCGTAGGCCGCGCGGTCCTCGAACGAGATGTTGCCGATGACGACCACGATCCAGGCCGAGAAGGCGAGGCACATCACGGCGAACGCGATGAACTTGAGGAGGGCGTGGGACTGGTTCACCGCTCACCCCCCGTGATCTCGGAGCCGAAGGAGGCGCCGGCTTCCTCGCCCTCGCCACCGGGGAAGTGGAAGTCGAGGAAGATCTTGAAGGCGCCGGCCTCGGTGCCGTCGTTGAGGTCGATGCCGTGGGGGAACTTCTCGAAGTAGAGCGTGAGGCCGTGGACCAGCTCACCGATGTTGTGCTGCTGCCGCTCGAGCATGGCGCCGACCACGTCGCCGGTGCGCATGAGTCGGCTGAGGGCGCTCTCCTCGACCTCGAGGTACTCGGCGAAGCCGACGGCGAAGCGCGACAGGACCTCGAGGTTGGTGGTGAGGCGCGCCTGCTCCTCGCGCAGGACCCGCGTGGCCTCCGGGAGCGCGCGGTTCAACCGCGTGATGTCGTCGGCGACCGGCGTCAGGGCATCGGCGACGTCGGCGAAGCGCCCGAAGTTCGCGAGGTTCTCCTCCGCGGTGCGCTCGCCGAAGGCGGCGAGCTCGGCGCCGAGCTCGAGGTTCTCGATGATCACCTCGGCCTCGCCCTGCTGCTCGCCCAGCGCCTCGACGATGGTGGCGAAGTCCTGGCCGCCGATCGCCTCGATGAACGGGGTCATCTCGTCGAGCACCTCGGACAGCTCGGTCGGTTCGCGCCCCGCCACGATCACGTCGCCCGCCTCGAGCCGCGGGCCCTGGGTCACGTCGTCCTCGACCGGGAACAGCTCGATCTGCTTCTCGCCCAGGAGCGTCTTGGCCGTGACCCGGAGCTCCATCAGGTCGGGGGCGGGCAGCGGCGGCTCGGGATCCATGACGAGCGTCGCGACGGCGCGCCCGTCGATGTACTCGACCTTGCCGACGCTGCCGACGTGCACGCCGCGGATCTTGACGTCGTTGCCGTTGGAGAGGCCGACGCCGGCGGTGCCGAGCACGGCCTTGACCTCGTAGCTGCCGGCGGGAGGGGCGTACCGGGCCTTCAGGCCGAGGAAGCTCAGGCCCAGGAGGAGGATCACCGAGGTGGTGCCCAGGATGCGTCGGACGAGGGTGGGATCCATCGTCAACCCGCGATCTGGATCGTGTCGCCGGCGCCCCAGAACGCCAACGACAGGACCATGTTGAGGACGACGACCGTGGTGATGCTCGCGCGGATGGCCCGACCCACGGCCACGCCGACGCCGGCGGGACCGCCCTTCGCGTAGAAGCCGTAGTAGGTGTGGATGAGGACGACGACGACGGTGAACAGCACGGCCTTGACGAGGCTGTAGAAGATGTCGATCGGGGGCAGGAACAGGTCGAGGCGGGTGTCGTAGGCGCCGGGGGACACGGTGAAGAAGCCGGTGACGATGAGCCGTGTGGCGAGGAACGCCGAGAACAGCGCCAGCAGGTAGAGCGGGATCGTGGGGATCAGCGCCGCCCAGATGCGCGTCGAGACGAGGTAGGGGATGGGCCGCACGCCGATGACCTCGAAGGCGTCGATCTCCTCGGAGATGCGCTGGGCACCGAGCTCGGCGGTGTAGCCGGCGCCGACCTTCGCGGCGAGCGCGATGCCGGCGATCAGCGGGGTGATCTCGCGCACGTTGGCCCACGAGGACACGAGCCCGACGTAGGCCTGGGCACCGATCTGCTCGAGGCCGGCCACGCCCTCGAGGCCGACCTGCGTGCCGGTGAAGAAGGCGAGGGACGCGATGACGAAGATCATGCCGCCGCCGACGATCCAGGAGCCGGCACCCACGACGACGTCGGAGATCTGCGGGAGGATGACCGAGCGCCACCACTTCAGCGAGTACAGCATCCCACCCAGGGACTCGCCCCAGAACCTCATCTGGTCGGCGAACTCCTCGAAGCCCTTCAGGGGCCGCGACGCGGTCCGCAGCGCGCGCGTGCCCGCGGACGGGCCGGAGGAGGCGGCGGGGTCGAGGGTGGCCATCGTCAGTTCTTCGGGGGGACGAGGTTGAAGTACATGGCGGTCAGGACGAAGTTCACGAAGAAGAGGATGATGAACGTGAGCACGACCGCCTGGTTCACGGCGTCACCCACGGCCTTCGGGCCGCCGCGGGCGTTGTAGCCGTAGTGGCAGGCGATGGCGGCCGCGATGAAGCCGAACATCGCCGCCTTGACGAGCGCGGACCAGAAGTCCGCGAGCTGGGCGAGCTCGGTGAACGAGGCGAAGTAGGCCCCCGAGGTGCCGCCCTGGACCGGCACGGCCATGACCCAGCCACCGGCGATGCCGGCGGCGGCGACGACCCCGTTCAGGAGCAGTGCCACGAGGGTGGCGGCGGCGAGCCGCGGCAGCACGAGCCGGTGCACCGGGTCGACGCCCATGACCTCCATGGCATCGAGCTCGGAGCGGATGCGGCGGGAGCCGAGGTCGGCCGTCATGGCGGAGCCACCGGCGCCGGCGATCAGCAGCGCGGTCGCGACCGGTGCGGCCTCGCGCACGACCGCGAGCACCATGGCCGCGCCGATGTGGGACTCGGCGCCGAGCTGCTGCGCGAGCGAGCCGACGTGCAGGGCGATGATGACGCCGAACGGGATGGAGATGAGCACGACCGGGAGGAACGTCACCTTGGAGATGAACCAGCACTGCTGGACGAACTCCTGGAACGGGAACCCCTTGCGGAGCGACAGCACGCCGTCGATGCCCATGGACGTGACGCCGCCGAGCTGTGCGGCCCCGTTGGTCACGCTTGGCACGTCCGCTCCCTCGTCGACACCACTGACGCGCCGTGCGCGCGCCACCCTAACCAACGACGCCCTGTCGGGAGGGTGACGTCCCCGCCGCGGCCGTTCGTCGCCTGCCTCGTCGTCTGCCTCGTGGTCCGAGGTCCCCGCTCGGGGCGCCCCGGCTGGTGCAGCCGGCGGAACGCTAGTACGGCTGGTGTCTCGACCACCGGTCCATCCGGACGGGACGCCGCGGACAGGGCAACCCCTCTTGACCGTGCGGCCCTCGCGCAGCACACTGCGCTCGCGCGCCCGGTGCGCGGCCCTCCCGCGGGGTCGCCCAGGCCCCGTCCGGGTCTGCTCGGGTCCCGGAGGACGGATCCCGCGGGATCCGGCGCGTGTGCCGTGCTCGAGGAGGGGCGACCTTGGCTGACGACGACTCGAAGGACGACGGCGGCAAGGGCAAGGGGCGGCGCTCGACCGGATCGCGCACCCTGGCCCGTGGCCTGGCGCTGCTGACCGCGCTCGGCGAGCACCAGGACGGCGCGACCGTCTCGGGTCTCGCCGAGGCGACGGGGCTCGACCGTGCCGTGCTCTACCGGCTCCTCGACACGCTGACCGGGGAGGGGTTCGTCACGCGCGACGCGGAGTCGCGTCGCTACCGGCTCGGGTTGTCGATGCTCGAGCTCGGCGTCCGCGCGGCCCAGGGGCTCGAGGTCCGACGGCTCGCCGGCCCGCCGCTTCGCGCCCTCTCGGACGAGACCAACGAGACCGCCTGCCTGGCCGTGCGGGACCGCGATGACCTCGTCGTCGTCGAGGTCATCGAACCCGGGGACCGCTTCGTGCAGGTGAACTACCGCATCGGGTTCCGCCACCCCCTCGGCACCTCCGCGCACGGCAAGGCGCTGCTGGCGTTCCTGCCGGAGGGACAGAAGGACGCCTCGCTGCAGGCCGTGCGCCAGCGCGGCGTCGCGTACACACGCGACGAGCTCGAGCAGGGCGCCTCGGGTGTGGCGGCTCCCGTGTTCGACCACACCGGCAAGGCCGTCGCCGCGGTCGGGATCGTGGCCCCCACGGCGCGCCTCCCCGAGCCCGAGGCGATCGCCCTGCGCGTGCTGCGGTCGGCCCGCGAGATCTCCGAGCGGCTCGGCTGGCGACCGCGCCGGACGGGCTGAGCGGGTCGGGCTGCGCGTTCCCCGCATCGGTCCGTGCGTGCTGCGGATGCCTCGACCAGTATGGGTCATCCACCAACCGGGGAGGTCGCGGTGCCGCAGTACGAACGGGGAACGCATCCGCGCCAGGCCCACGTGGCGCTCCCCGAGGGGTCGGTCGAGGAGGAGTTCGGTCGCCGGGGCTTCTACGGCCGCGCGTCGCACCTCTACCGGCTGCACCCGCCGACCGGCTGGACCGACATCTCGGGTCCGCTCCGGCCGCACGCGTACGACCTCAACGCCGTGCCCGACCAGGGGGACGAGCGCGCGTTGCCGGTCGACGTGCTCGTCAACGACGACGTCCGTCTCGGCGTGTGGCTGCGCGACCGCGAGATGCCGTTCTTCCACCGCGACGGTGACGGGGACCTCACGCTGTTCGTCCACCGTGGCACCGGGACGGTCGAGACCGACTTCGGTCCGCTCACGTACCGCGGGGGCGACTACGTCGTCCTGCCGCGGGGCACCACCTTCCGGATCGTGCCGGCGGACCCCACGTTCCTGCTCACGATCCACACCACGGCCGAGATCGAGCCCCCGGACCGTGGCCTGCTGGGGCGCCACGCGCTGTGGGACGAGACCGCCGTGCGCGTGCCCGACGCCGACCCGCACGACGAGGCCGGCGACTTCGAGGTCGTGATCCGCCAGCAGGGCGAGCTCACCTCGGTGCGCTACCCGTTCCACCCGCTCGACGTCATCGGCTGGAAGGGCGACCTCACGGCCTTCGCGCTGAACGCCGACGCGTTGCGGCCCGTCAGCTCGTTCAGCTACCACCTGCCGCCGAGCGCGCACACGACGTTCGTCGCCGGCAACGCGGTGATCTGCACCTTCGTGCCGCGTCCCCTCGAGACCCATCCCGAGGCCCTGAAGGTGCCCTTCTACCACCGCAACATCGACTACGACGAGGTCATCTTCTACCACCACGGCGACTTCTTCAGCCGCGCCGGCATCACGCCCGGCATGGTCACGTGGCACCCCCAGGGCATCCACCACGGACCGCACCCCAAGGCCGTGGCGAACGCCGGTGCGAAGGACTTCACCGACGAGATCGCGGTGATGATCGACTGCCGTCACCCGCTGCGCGCGACCGCCGCCGGCGACGGGGTCGAGATGCGCGAGTACTGGGCCTCCTGGATGGAGTGAGCCGCCCGACCACTACGCTCGCACCGCGACGTGGAGGAACGGTGGAGCACGACGACAGGGCCCTGGCGACGGTCGAGCTGCTCGGCGCGCTGACCTACGGGCAGCTGCGCGCGTTCGAGACCACCGCGCGCGCGGTCCGGCACGCGCCCGACGCGCGCGCGGCCGATCGCATCGCCGACCACGCGGCGCAGGAGCACCGCAGCTACGTGCTGCTGCGCGACCGGCTGGTCGAGCTCACGGACCTCGGTGGTGCCGTGATGGACCGACAGAAGCCGCTGTTCGACGAGTTCTTCGACCAGGCCCCCGTGGACGACTGGGTCGGGGCGTGCACCTTCTTCGGCACGGGCCTGCCGTTGGCGGCCGACTTCATCCGCGAGCTGGCGCCCTCGCTCGACGAGCGGACCGCCGGGGTCGTGCTCGACGCGCTGGCCGACCGGGACGCCTTCGAGCGCGACGCGATCGAGAGCATCCGGACCATCGTCGCCGGCTCGCCCGAGCGCATGGCGGAGGTCAAGCGCCACGTCGCGGACGTCCTCGGCCGCGCCCTGACGGGCTTCCAGGCGGCGGCCGCCGGGACGGATGCGCTGGCGGTGCTGCTGGCCACGCCGGCGGGCGACGACGGTCGCGACCCGACCAAGCGCGTGGTGATGACCGTGCTGGCGGGGCACCGTCGGCGCATGCACGCGCTCGGCATCGAGGACCTCGAGTAGCTGCGTCCCGGCCGGTCAGGCCGGGCGGACGGCCTCGAGGTGGACACCGGCCCAGGCGTCGTCGGCCCCGGGATGGTCCTCGCGGACGTGCCCGCCGCGGGACTCGGCGCGCAGCTGGGCGGACGCGCAGATGAGCTGCGAGGCGAGCACCGCGTGCAGGAGCTCGGCGTGGACCGGGTCGGCGACCCGCGGTCCGAGCTCCACGAGCAGGTCCCCGAGGGTGTGCCGCAGGGACGCCATCCCCGCGGCGGACCGCACCGGCCCGGCGCCGTGCCACATCGCCTGCCGGAGGCGGTGACGCAGGTCGGCGAGCTCCTCGGGTGACCGTCGCGGCTCGCGGACGTCCGGGGCGGGCCCGGCGTCGCCGTGGGGGAGCACCGGCAGCTCGCGCCCGATCGCCTCCGCGGCCCGCGCGCCGAAGACGAGCGCCTCCGTCAGCGAGTTGCCCGCCATGCGGTTGGCGCCGTGGATCCCGGTGGAGGCCACCTCGCCGGCGGCGTACAGGCCGGGCACCGAGGTGCGGCCGTCGAGGTCGCTGCGCACGCCGCCGACCATGTAGTGCGCGGCCGGCGTCACGGGCACGCGCTCGGTGGCGAGGTCGAAGCCGTGCTCGCGCGCTCCGTGGAGCACCGTGGGGAACTCGGAGGCGAGCTGCTCCCCGCCGATCGCGGTCGCGTCGAGCCAGGCGCCCTCCGGCTGGTCGAGGATCGCCTTGGCGACCACGTGGCGCGGCGCGAGCTCGGCGTCCGGGTGGGCGTCGACGAGGAACCGGCGGCCGGTGACGTCGTGCAGCGTCGCGCCCGCCCCACGCAGGGCCTCGGTGAGGAGGAAGCGCCAGCTGCCGGTGACCGCCAGACCGGTGGGATGGAACTGCACGAACTCGACGTCGCGGACGGCGGCGCCGGCGAGCCACGCCAGGGTGAGGCCGTCACCGGTGGCGGTGTCCTGGTTGGTGGTGGCGGCGAACAGCCCGCCGCAGCCGCCGCTCGCCAGCAGCACCGCCCGCGCCTCGAGCAGCACGAGGCCCTCGTCGGCGTGGAGGACCCACAGTCCGGTGGCGCGGCCCGTGTCGTCCTGGGCGAGCTGGATCGCGGTCCCGGCGAGGCGCGTCACGAGCGGGGTGGCCGCGTCGCGCAGGACCCGCACCATCTCGGCGCCGGTCGCGTCCGCGGTGTGGACCGAGCGCGCGACCGTCTGACCGCCCTCGCGGGCGAGGTGGAGGTCGGCGGGGTCCTGCGACCCCTCGCGTCCCGCCGCGCGGTCGAACGCCGCCCCCATCGCCAGGAGGTCACGGATGCGCTCCGGCGCCTCGTGCGTCAGCGTCCGCACGGCGAGCCGGTCGCAGAGGCCGTCACCGGCCCGGACCGTGTCGTCCGCGTGGAGCTCGGGGGAGTCGTCCGGTCCGAGTGCCACGGCCATGCCGCCCTGGGCCCACGGCGAGGATCCGGAGCGACCGGGGGTGCCCTTGTCGACGATGACGACGTCGAGGCCGGGCGGCAGCCGCGTCGCCGCGTAGAGGCCGGCGACGCCGGCCCCGACGATGGCCACGTCGGCGCGGTAGCGGCCGGGCGCGCGTGGCGCCGGCGACGCCGGCACTCCCATCAGGCCGCCGGGCCCGGTGCCGCCTCGGTCCGCCCGGGGCCGCGGTTCTTGCGCTCGAGCAGCGCGTGGATCGTGAGCGAGTTGGTCACGAGCTCGCCGAAGCCCTCCGGGTCGGCGATGAGCCAGGAGTGCCCGCCCTCCGTGATGACGTCGCCGGGCGCGCCCGCGGCGTCGCACATGGCCACGAAGGCGGCCTCGGGCACCACACGGTCCTGGTTGCCCCACAGGATCGACACCGGCAGGCCGCTCGCGCACAGGCCCGCCAGCTCGTCGCGGAGGTCGGCCGTCCGTGCGAGCGTCGCGGCACGGGCGAGGCTGCGCGGGTTGACGATCGCGTTGGTCACGAAGTCGCGTGCCACGACCGGCAGCACGCGGCGGTAGTCACGGCGGGCGAACTCGGTCGGCAGCCGCAGTCCCCAGTCCCACAGGGGGCGGTCGGACAGCAGCCGCTCACCGCGCCGGCCCTGCTTCCACACCGAGCCGCCGATGGAGTTCACGAGCACCAGTGAGCGGACGCGCTCGGGGAAGTGGCTGGCCGTGGCGGTCGCCACTCCGCCGCCGAAGGAGTGCCCCACGAGGAACGCCGGCTCGTCGACGCCGGCATGCTCGAGCAGGAGGTCGATCCAGCGGGCGAGCTTCTCCCAGGTGTACGCCCCGGGCAGCGGGTCGCTCCTGCCGAAGCCGGGCAGCGCCGGTGCGATCACGCGCGCGCCCCGGGCCAGCAGGGGCAGGGTCCGTGCGTAGGCGCGGGCGGTCAGTCCCCATCCGTGGATGAACACGACGGGCGGACCGTCGCCAGCCTCCCCGTAGAAGGCGGCGCGCCCGTCGAGCGTCGTCCGGTGCCAACGGAGATCGTCACGGGAGGACTGGGGCACACGGGCTCCTGGCCGGGAGATCGCCAGTATAGGTACGGCGGGAGGGGTCCACGTCCTCCCCAGGGGCCGGGTGACCTGCGATGCTCGCGCCCGGTCGGTGCGGAGGCGACGGTGACGAGCGAGGACGTGCGGGAGGCCCTGGGCTTCATCGGGGGGACGGGACCGCTCGGCCGCGGCCTGGCGGCGCGGTGGGCCCGCGCCGGACACCGCGTCCACCTCGGATCCCGCAGCCTCGAGCGCGCGGAGGACGCGGTCGCCGACGTGCGCGACCGGATCGGCGCCGGGACCGGCGAGATCCACGCGGCGACGAACGAGGACGCGGTCGCCGCCGCCGAGATCGTCGTCGTGGCCGTGCCCTACGAGGCCCAGGCCGAGGCGCTGCCGCCCCTGCGGGACGCCATCGGCTCCCGCGTCGTGGTCAACGTCGTGAACCCGATGGTGTTCGACGACCTCGGGCCGCGGGCGCTGCCCGTGGCCGCCGGCTCGGCGGCGGAGGAGTGCCAGGAGCTGCTCCCCGAGGCGCGGGTCGTGAGCGCCTTCCACGACGTGTCGAGCCGTCGGCTCCTGCGGGTCGACGAGCCGCTCGTGACCCACGTGCTCGTCTGCGGCGACAACGACGAGGCGGTCCACCGCGTGCTGCACCTCGCCGGCAGGATCGACGGGATGTGGGGCGTCCGCTGCGGCCCGCTCCGCAACAGCGCCTACGTCGAGAACCTCACCCCGCTGCTCCTCGCCGTGAACCGCCGCTACGGCATCCAGGCCGGGATCCTCATCGAGGGGATCGACCCGGACCGCGACCTGCTCCACCCGTCGCCGTGAGGCTGGCATCATCCGGTCCCTACGACGAGGGGGACGGCGCGATGGTCGACGGCGGCACGGATCCCGCGGAGCCCCCGCTCGCCTACGACATCGTGTTCGAGTGCAAGGACAAGCTCCTCGGCGGGCGCCTCGCCCAACGCCTCGAGGACGTGCTCGGACCCACCTACGAGGTGCGGAGGACCGAGGAGGTCGCCGGGTGGGCCGTGACGATCGAGTTCCCGTCGCGGTCGTCCGCCGAGCGGTTCTTCGACAGCGACTTCTACCGCCAGTTCTGCATCGAGGCGCGACGGTCCTGTCGCAGCGCGGTGCTGGTCGTGCCCCTCGGGCCCGTGTGATCAGCGGCGGGTCGTGGCCTCGCGCCTGACCTCGTCGCGGTAGCCCTCGTGCAGCGAGCGCGTCAACGGGCCGGGGTGGCCGTCCCCGATGCGGTCGTCCCCGACGCGGACCAGCGGCATGACCTCGCGGGTGGTGGCCGTGAGGAAGGCCTCGTCGGCGCCCGACAGGTCCGCCACGGACAGCGGCCGCTCCTCGACCGGCACGCCGGCGCCGGCGGCCACCTCCAGCACGACGCCCCGGGTCACGCCGGCGAGCAGCCCGGCGCTCGGCGGCGGGGTCACGAGGGTGCCGTCGAGGACCGCGAACACGTTCGAGCTCGAGCCCTCCAGGACGTTGCCGTCCGGGTCGGTGAGCAGCGCCTCGTCGGCCCCCCGCGCGCGTGCGTGCTCCCGCGCGACCGTCGCGGCGAGGTAGCTCACGGCCTTGACGTCGGGGAGCTCGCGGGCCCACGGGACGAGCGTCGCCGTGAGGCCGTCGCGGTGGACCTCCGGGTCGACGACCAGCGGGTGCGAGGTGACGACGACGGTGGGGCCGCCCACGGCACGGCCGGGGAACGGCGTCTCCGGGTCCAGGCGTCCGGGCGTGGCGGTCAGCCGGACGACCGAGTCCCGCCCGTCGTGCGCGGTCAGGTTCGCCGAGGCGGTCGCGGTGACCGCCCGCGACAGCGAGGCGGCGTCCAGCCCGAACCCCAGGAAGGAGGCGCCACGGACGGCGCGGTCGAGGTGCGCCGCGAGCCGGAAGACGTGGTCGCCGTAGGCCCGGAAGGTCTCGAACACGCCCTCACCGAGGCGGAACCCCCGGTCGTAGACCGACACCCGGGCCTCGCCGGCCGGTACGAGCTCGCCGTCCACCCACGCCTGGAGCACCTCGTCCTCCTCCCTCAACCGGCGGCGACGACCTCGGTGGCGGCGACGGCCCGGAGGAACGCCGCGGCCTTGTCGAGGCTCTCCGCGTGCTCGGACACCGGGTCCGAGTCCGCCACGACGCCCCCGCCGGCACCGTAGTCCGCCGTGCCGTCGGCGAAGAGGGTCGCGGTCCGGATGGCCACCGAGGTGGACATCGCCCCCGCCGACAGGAACCCGATCGCCCCGCAGTAGGCGCCGCGCCGGACGGGCTCGAGTCCGTCGATGATGCGCATCGCCATCACCTTCGGCGTACCCGTCACCGAGCCGCAGGGGAAGGCCGCGCGCAGGAGCTCGCCGTACCCCACGTCGGGTCGCAGCTCGCCCTCGACCGTGGAGACGAGGTGCCACACGGTCGGGTGCGCCTCGAGCTCGAGCAGTCGCGGGACGTGGACGCTGCCCGGGACGCACACGCGGCCGAGGTCGTTGCGCTCCATGTCCACGACCATCACGTTCTCCGCGCGGTCCTTCTCCGAGTCGACGAGCGCGGACCGCAGGGCCGCGTCGCTGGCGGCGTCGTCGCCGCGCGGGCGGGTGCCCTTGATCGGCCGGGTCCGGACGGCGCGGCCCTCGGCGAGCAGGAAGGTCTCGGGGGACACCGACGCGACCAGCGGGCCGGACGTCCCCACGACCGCGCCGAAGGCCGCCCGGGAGTTGGCCCGCAGCGCCCGGTAGAGCCCGTGCACGTCCCCGTCCCACCGCGCCGTCAACCGCTGGCTGAGGTTGACCTGGAACGTGTCGCCGGCGGCGATCCGCTCGAGCACGGCCTCCACGGCGGCGACGTAGTCCCGTTCCGGCAGGCTGGTGCGCACCGGTCCCGGGACGGGGGAGGGCGCGGTCGACGGCGTCGTCGCGGCGGCCACGATCGCGGCCACGTCGAGCTCGGGTGTGCCGGCACCGGCTCCGGGCGGGGCGACCAGCAGCGCCGACTCCTCGCGGTGGTCGATGGCGACGACCTGGGTGCAGACCGCCAGGTCCACGTCGGGGACGTCGCGGTCGCGACGCGCGCCGTCCGGGATCCGCTCGACGCGCCGTGCGAGGTCGTAGGCCAGCGCCCCGACGAGCCCCCCGGACAGCGGCGGCAGGGCCGGGTCGCGGGGCGCGTCGGGGGTCCAGCCGAAGCGGTCGCACACGGCACCGATCGCGGCGAAGGGGTCGCTCCCGAGCCGCTCGGAGGGCGTGCCCGCGAGCGACAGCACCGAGCCGTCGCCGGCGTCGCGCAGGCCTCCGGACACGACCGCCACGTAGGACCACCGACCGGCGTGGGGCGCGTCGGGGACCGTCTCGAGCACCTGGACCGGCACGACCGCCCGGAGGGCGTCGGCGACCGCGTCGACGTCGACGGAGCCGTCCTCGCGACGTGGGAGGTGCGCGAGCGGGGTCGCGACCGGTGGACGCACGGGGGGCTCGCCGGGGCGGAGGATCAGGCGGTGGAGGGGACCGAGTACTTGCGGCGGAACTCGTCGAGGTCCAGCGTCTCCATGTCGGACTCGAGCTGGGCCTGGAACTCCTCGGCCTGCTGCTGGTCCGAGAACGTCTGCGCCCACACCATCGAGCCGCTGGCGGCGACCTGCAACTGGACGTCGTACATCATCCCGCCGTCGTAGCCACCGCGCGTGCGGGTGAGCACGCGGAAGTCCTGTCGCGGGGTGCGCGGCGCCGCCTCGGTCACGTGGTCCTCGTCGTCTGCGGGGGGCTCGCCGTGGGGGCGACGAGCGCGCCGGCCGGGCCATCGCATCCGTCGATGCCGGTCCGTCTGGTGCCCGTCGTGCGACGGGCCCGGGTCGCCCCGGGATCGGGAAGGGCGGCCCGCGATGTCCGGTGAGCCGGGCTCGGGCGCGGCGACGGTACTCCACGGCGCAGGGGGTCGCAACGTGGCCGGCGGACGCCGGATCCGGGCGGAACGGAGCCGGAACGGGGCCGTTCCGGCCCCCTCGCTAGGCTCAGCGGGCCCCCCGTACCGACCCCGAGGACCGCTCGTGCCCGACGCCGTCACCGACGAGCTCGGGGCGCAGGTGACCCTCCCCGAGGTCCCGCGTCGGATCGTCTCGCTCGTGCCGAGCCTGTCCGAGGCGCTGTGGTGGTTCCGCGTCTCGGACCGGGTGGTGGGACTCACCGACTACTGCGTCGCGCCGCCCCACGGGTTCCCGGCCGCCACCCGTGTCCGCGGGACCAAGAACCCGGACACCGCGGCCATCGCGGACCTCGAGCCCGACCTGGTGCTGGCCAACGAGGAGGAGAACCGTCGCATCGACGTGGAGCGGCTGCGGGACGCCGGCGTCCCCGTCTACGTCACGGCCCCGCGGAGCGTCCCGGACGCGGCCCGCACGCTCGCGACCGTCGGCGCGCTGGTCGGCGAGGAAGGGGCGGGCGCCGGCCTCGCCCAGGCGATCGAGCGCGCGCTCGACCAGCTCGTGTCCGGTGGGCGTCCCGACCCCCTGCGTACGTTCTGCCCCATCTGGCGCGATCCCTGGATGGCGACCGGCCGGGACACCTACGCCGCCGACCTGCTCGCCTGGACCGGCTTCGAGGTCGTGCCCGTGGTCCCGGGGGAGCGGTACCCCCAGGTGGACCTCGACGCCGTCCGCGCGCTCGACCCCGACGTGGTGCTACTGCCGGACGAGCCCTACGCCTTCGGTCGGTCCGATCGGCAGGCGTTCGCGGACTGGCGCGCCCGCACCCGGCTCGTCGACGGCACGCAGCTCACCTGGTACGGGCCACGCACGCCGTACGCGCTGGCCGAGTTCGGGCGCCGGAACCGTGAGCTCCGGCGCCGTGTGCCGACGCGGCCCTAGCCGTAGGTGTGCTCCCCGGACGGGTACTCGCCGTCCGCGACCTCGTGCTGGAAGGTCTTGACCGCGCTCGCGATCTCGCCCCGGAGGTCGGCGTAGGGCTTGACGAACCGCGGGAGGCGACCCGTCGTGAGCCCCAGCATGTCGTGCCACACCAGCACCTGGCCGTCCGTGGCCGGGCCGGCCCCGATGCCGATCGTCGGGATGCCGACGGCCTCGGTCACGCGGCGGCCGACCTCCGACGGGATCGCCTCGAGGACGATGCTGAACGCACCCGCCTCCTCGATGGCCACGGCGTCGGCGACGAGCTTGTCGGCCGCCGCCTCGCTCTGGCCCTGGACGCGGTAGCCGCCGAGGGTGTTCACCGACTGGGGGGTGAGCCCGAGGTGGCCCATGACGGGGACGCCGGCGGCGGTGAGGTAGGCCACGACCTCGATCATCCGCCCGCCGCCCTCGAGCTTGACCGCGTTGGCACCGGCCTCCTTGAGGAAGCGCGTCGCGGTGGCGAGCGCCTGTTGCGGGCCCTCCTGGTAGCTGCCGAAGGGCATGTCGCCGACGACGAACGTGTTCGGCGCACCCCGGACGACGGCGCGGGTGTGGTGCAGCATCTCGTCGACGGTCACGGGGACGGTCGAGTCGTAGCCGAGCACCACCATGCCGAGGCTGTCGCCGACGAGGATCAGCGGGATGCCGGCCTCGTCGAGGATCTGCGCCGACAGGTAGTCGTAGGCCGTGAGCATGACGAGCTTCTCGCCCTGCTCCTTGGCCCGCTGGATGTCGTGGACGGTCACGGGACGGGGGTGGCCGGACGCGCCGGCCGGGGTCGCGGTGGTCGACACCGTGGGAGCTCCTTCACCTGCCGGCCCGCGAGCGGGTCCAGCGGTCGAGTACGGAGGACAACGCCATCGTCGCAGGAGTTCCTCCGTTCCGCGAGTCGGCCGTCCGGCCAGCCACGCTGAGCACGCCTCGCAGGGTCACGTCCTCCGTCACGTTCTCGTGCGGCCGGTCTCGTGGGCCCAGATCGCGATCTCGACGCGGTTGCGTGCGTTGAGTTTGCGCATCAGGGCGGCGAGGTGGGTCTTGACGGTGCTGATGCTGATGTGGAGCTCGTCGGCGATCTCGCTGTTGGTCCGACCGCGCGCGACCGGCAGCAGGATCTCCTCCTCACGGGAGGTGAGGGGCTCGATGGGCTGGGCTGGTGGGGGCCCCGCGTGGGACTCAGCGAAGGTGGCCAGTAGCCGCACGGTGATGCTGGGGGCGATCAGGGCATCCCCGTGCGCGGCGGCGTGGATGGCTTGTGTCAGGAGTGCAGGTCCCGCGTCCTTGAGCAGGAACCCGTGGGCGCCGGCCTTGAGCGCGCCGTGGACGTACTCGTCGAGGTCGAAGGTCGTGATGACGACGACCGCGAGGGGATCGCGGACGTCGGGACCGGCGAGCTGCCGGGTGGCC
This sequence comes from Actinomycetota bacterium, assembly GCA_019348135.1. Taxonomy (GTDB): domain Bacteria; phylum Actinomycetota; class Nitriliruptoria; order Nitriliruptorales; family Nitriliruptoraceae; genus JAHWJY01. The sequence goes on along the minus strand of JAHWJY010000021.1, from coordinate 6,965 downwards.
TCGATCCCGTCCAGGTGGGGCATGCGGATGTCGAACAGGCACACGTCGGGCCGCAGCTCACGGGCGAGCGCGACCGCGTGCAGGCCGTCGGCGGCCTGACCGACGACCTCGATGTCGGGCTGCGCGTCGAGGAGCATCGCCAGGCCGGCCCGGATGATCTCCTGGTCGTCTGCGATGAGGACACGGATGGCCATCTCTACGCCGACCGTTGCGGGACCGGGGAGGGCTCGGTGGCGGGATCCCGTGTCGGGAACGTCGCCTGGACGACCCAGCCACGGTCGGGACCCGGCCCGGCCCGGAGGGTGCCGCCGAGCAGCGAGGCGCGCTCGCGCATGCCGATGAGGCCGAACCCCGAGGACGAGGAAGGGTTCGTCGCCAGGCGCGCCCCGTCGTCGCGGACGGTCAGGCGGACCTGCTCGGCGTCTCCCGCGACCTCGATCCGGACGCGGGTGACGTTGCGGGCGTGGCGCCTCGCGTTGGTGAGGGATTCCTGCGCGATCCGGTAGAGCGCCACGCTGACCGCCGATGGCAGCTCGTCCAACATGCCCGACAGGTGCACCTCGATGGCCGGCGAGTCGGTGGTGCGGGCGAGACGCTCGATGTCCGGCAGGCCGGGCTGGGGGGTGAGGTCCGGCTCGGCTCCCACGCGCAGGACACCCACGATGGTGCGCATCTCCGCCATCGCCCTCGTCGCTGCCTGCTCGATGGTCCTGAGTACGGCCAGCGAGCGATCGGGTCCGGAGGCGGCCAGGGCCTGCCCCGCCTGTGCCTGGATGACGATGCCCGACATGTGGTGACCGATGGTGTCGTGCAGGTCGCGGGCGAGCTCGTGACGCTGATGGAGCTTGGCTTGCTCGATGTCGCGGAGGCGGCTCGAGGCGTGGAAGCGGATGGAGGCGCCCAGCGCGGCCGAGAACAGGAAGAACGCGTACCCGGCGATCACGTCCGGCAACTCGGCCGGATCTGCGACGTTGGTGGTGCCCAGCCACACCATGATGATCCCGAGCCCGATGACGGCCTCACGGCCCGACCCCCACCGCAGCAGCGCGTACGGCAGCACGAGCACGACCGCGATGCTCGACAGTCCGGTCGCATCGCTCGTGACGATCCGTGCGACGTCCCAGACGATCAGCGTGCCGAACGCGACCGCGACCGCAGCCAACGGATGGGTTCGCCGCCACAGCGTGCTGACGGCGAGCACGGTGCTCACGACCAGTGCACCCAGCAGCCAGTCCGTGACCGGCGGGAGACCGGCTCCGGTGTCCACGATGGACATGGCACGTCGGTCCGGACGTAGCACGGCCTCGATCAGCGACGCCGCGACCGCTACGCCGAGCAGCACCCAGTCCCGCCACACCCGGACGGGGGGCTGGGCAGGACGGGGTTCGTTCCAGAGCGCCCGGAGGCTGTTGCTCACCATCAGCCGAGCGTAGGGCTGTAGCGCCGGTCGCGACTCAACCGAAAGCATGAGAAGCGACCGGCGGTGGCGAACCGCAGCGACGGCTCAGTTGGCGGTGCGCAACGCGACGGCCGGCTCGATGGCTGCGGCGCGGGAGGCGGGCCAGGCCGTCGCCGCCAAGGAGGCGAGGAGCGGCAGGCCGAGGATCACGAGCAAGCCGAGCCACGGCAGGACGAACGGCGGCGGAACGTCGCCGAACGAATCCGAGCCGGCGAGCAGCTGGCGGGTCGTGATCAGACCCAGGACCGCACCGATCACCGTGCCCTGCACCGCGATCAGCCCCGCCTCCGACAGCATGGCGGCCCGCACGATGCCCGTGCTGAATCCCATCGCGCGGAGCATGCCGATCTCGTGGCGGCGCTCGCGGACGGCGCGAACCATGACGACGCCCAGACCCGCGATGCCCACGAGCAGGCCGAGCCCGAGGAAGGCCCGGAGCAGGGCGATGAATCCCAGGAGCTCACCGATCCCGGCCGTGCCCATGGCGGTGAAGGTGCGAGCGTCCGCGCCATGCGCGAGGAACTCCGCGTTCACGGCTGCCGCCAGCGTGTCCGCGCCGGCTGGGCCGGCCGCCGCGAGGTAGAAGCGGTCCGTCACCTGCTGGTCACCGAACAGGGCCGCGGTGACCTTCCGGTTGACCAGGGCGCCGTTGGCGAGCCAGTCGGCCTCACCAACGCCGGCGATCGTCAGCTCGCGGGCCTGGCCGGTGGCCGGGTCGACGTAGCGGAACGCGTCGCCGATCTTCAGCACGGCGTCATCGATGCCTGCCACCAGGAAGTCGTCCGGCACGATGGCAAGCGTTGCGTCGTCGAGCACCGCTCGGTATGCGGCTTCGTCCGAGGCGTACCGGGGATCGTGCCGGAACAGGCCGGGAACGCCGCGCGCCAGCAGACCTTCGTCGAAGGAGGTGACGGGCCATGCGCGGGCACCGTCGAGGTGCGCGGCCTCGAAGCTCGCCACGCCGCGGACCAGGCCGGCGACCGCGGCCACGTCAGGACGCTCGGTCAGCGCTGCTGCGGCGACAGGATTGGCCGGGTTCGTGTCCAGCACGACGTCGAAGCCGGCGGCCACCCGCTCCACGGTCACGTCGGTGTTGCCGGCGAACGACGCCGACATCACGGTCATGATCGTCACCGTGAAGATGACCAGCGAGAACATGCCCAGCAGCATCGAGGTGCGGAAGCGCCGTGCCAGCGGATAGGCGATGCCCAGGCGAGGTGCCAAGCCGCGGCTACCCCGGGCGAGGCGCTCGATCGCGAAGGCCCAGACGCGATCGACGCCGGAGGCCAGCGAGACGGCGCCGGCGATCAGCACGACGCCCTGGACGACGAACACCATCATGTCGCCGTCGGCCATGACCTCGGGGAACAGCGGATACACGGCCAGCCCCCAGCCCAGCACCGTCGTCGCGGTCAGCAGCCGCGCCGGCCGCTCGGGCAGCAGCCGGCGCAACAGTGGCGAAGCCGAGAAGGCGGCGACCGGCACGCCGAGGCAGAACGCGACGGCGTTGTCCCCCAGGTAACCGGCGAGACCGGTGGCGGCACCGACGAGGATGCCGCCGGCTGCGAGCGCGAGGGTGCGTGTCCGGACCCGGCTGATCCTGGGCTCAGGAAGGTCGCGGATGGCCCGGATGATGTTCAGGCGCGCGATCCGGAGGCTCGTGGCCCAGATGGTCAGGAGGGAGATCACCAGGCCGGTGCCCGCCCCGATCGCGAGGCTGACCGGCTCGATCACCAGCGGCGGAGCCGTGCCCTGGCCGGCCGCGCCGAAGAGCGGGCCGGCGACCACGGCCACCAGCCATCCGATGCCGATGCCGACGACGGCGCCGGCTGCAGCGGCCACGACCGCGTACAGCGAAGCCTCGATCGCGAACGTCCGGATCAGACGCCGGCGCGTGAACCCGACGGCGCGCAACATCCCGAGCTCGGTCTTGCGCTCCTCGGCGAGCATGACGAACAGGTTGATCAACAGCAGGATGCCGGCGAGGACGCTGAACGAGCCGATCATGGTGAACACCTGGGTCAAGGCCGCCCCCTGGCTCTCGGCATCGTCGAGGAGGGTGGCCTTCCCGGCCTCGATCCCGACCCCGGGCAGGCCGGCGACGGCAGCCTCCAGCTGGGTGACGACGCCGTCGGACAGCGCTCGCGTGTCGAAGACCGCGCCGTCCACCGACACCAGCACCTGGGTGGTGGGCGGCGCCGCCAGCGCGGACGCCTGGGCGGCCAGGCCGTGCAGGGTCCCGGGAGCCACGATGGCGCCGCCGTAGCCGGCGAGCCCGACCTCGGGGACGACCTGGGCGACGCTGAGGTCGATGCTGGTGTCGTAGGCGTGGAGACGGACCTCGTCGCCGGCCTGCACACCGAGCTCCTCGGCCGTGCGGTGGTTGACGATGACCCGGCCGGGCGCCAGCGCTGCGCTGTCGGCGAGCCCCGTGATGGCCGGGTGCGCGCCGAAGCTGCGCGCCGCGGCGACGTCGAGCTCCACCACGGCGATCTGGGGTACCGCCCTCGCGTGCTCGGGGGCTTCGAAGGTCCCGGTGGTCGTGGTCACGGTCAGCAGTCCGTCGATGCCGTCGACCCCGGCGGCCCCGACCCTGTCGGTGACCTCGGTGACGTCGGATCCTGCGGGGGCTGTCAGCGTGATGTCGACCGGTCCGTACCGCGTGCGTGCTGCGTCGGCGAACGATCCTTCGATGACGTCACCGACCACGAACGCCGAGGTGATGAGGGCCGTGCCGAGCAGCGCACCGGCCACGACGAGGGCGGCCTCTCCGCGCCGGCGACCGATGTTGCGCCTGGCCATGGTGACCAGTGCGCGCTGGCGCACCGCGGTCACGAGCAGCGGTGCCAGCAGCAGACCGACGAGGGCGGCGAGGACGGCGACGGCGGTCACGAGGTCACCGCGGGAGCGGTCGGCTGCAGCTCACGGGCGGCGGTCTGGTCGCCGACGACGAGACCGTCGCGCACCTCGACGAGGCGTTGGCCGGAACGACCCAGCGACTCGTCGTGCGTCACGACGACCAGGGTCTGACCGGCGGCGTGCACCTCGTGCAGCAGCTCGACGATCCCACCCGCCGTCCTGCTGTCCAGTGCCCCGGTCGGCTCGTCGGCCCAGATCAGCGCCGGCCGCGCGACCAGCGCCCGCGCCACGGTGACGCGTTGCTGCTCCCCCCCGGACAGCTCGCCGGGACGGTGGTGGCCGCGGTCGGCCAGGCCGACCCGGTCCAACATCTCGCGCGACCGTTCACGCGCCACCTTGGGCGCGACGCCCGTCACCAGCAGCGGCAGCTCCACGTTCTCGGCAGCCGAGAGCACCGGGATGAGGTTGAAGGCCTGGAAGATGAAGCCCATGCGCTGCGCGCGGTGGCGGGTCCGCTCGGCATCGGACATCCCGAACAGGTCCTTGCCGTCCACCGTCACCGACCCCTCGTCGATGTCGTCCAGACCCGACAGGCAGTTGAGCAGGGTGGTCTTGCCGTTGCCGGACGGACCCATGACCATCACCAGCTCGCCGGCATGGACATCCAGGTCCACACCACGCAGCGCCGCGACCTCGCGGCTGCCCGTCCGGTAGGTCTTGGTGACGCCCCGAGCGGTCAGGATCGGCTGGCGTGAAGCGGTGTCGTGACCGTGCATCGGGGTCGCTCCTCGAGCGTGCGGGACCCTGCACGGGTCCGGACCGGCCGGCGTCGTGTCGGCCATGGATCGGAGGTCGATCGGCATGACGTCACGATGACGGCGCCGGTCGACGGCCACATCGGCCCGCAGGCTCGACCTGGCCTGGCCGGCGGGACGAGCCGCGTGTCGTACTTCCGGCTCATCCGCCGCTCACCTACGGCGGCGTCCAGACCGACACGGTGGGCGGCGTGGATGCCGCTCCTCAGAGGACGAACGGCGCCGAGAGGATCAGGCCGGCGAGGACCGCCGCCACCGCGCCCACGTCAGTCAGCTGCGCCAGGCGTTGGTGATGGGCATGCGACGCTCCTTGCCGAAGGCGCGCTCGGTGATCTTGGGGCCGGGGGCGCCCTGGCGGCGCTTGAACTCGGCCCGGTCGATCATCCGCACGACCTCGCGGACGACCTCCTCGTCGTGGCCCCGGGCGACGATCGCCGCGATGCCGCAGTCGCCGGCGACGTACGCCTCGATGATGTCGTCGAGGGTGTCGTAGTCGGGCAGCGAGTCCTCGTCGACCTGCCCTGGCTTGAGCTCGGCCGACGGCGGCTTGGTGATCGTGCCCTCGGGGATCGCGGCCCCGCGGGTGTTGCGGAAGCGCGACAGCTCGTAGACGACGGTCTTCGGGACGTCCTTCAGCACGGCGAAGCCCCCGGCCATGTCGCCGTACAGGGTCGCGTACCCGACGGCGATCTCGGACTTGTTGCCGGTCGTCAGCAGGATCGAGCCGAACTTGTTGGAGAGCGCCATCAGGACCACGCCGCGGATGCGGGCCTGGATGTTCTCCTCGGTCACGTCCTCCTCGCGACCCTCGAAGGCCTCGGCGAGCATCCCCTCGAACGCCGCCATCGCGTCGTCGATGCGGATCACCCGGTACGGCATGCCGAGGTTCTCGGCCAGCAGTTCGGCGTCCGACAGCGAGTGCTCGGACGAGTAGGGCGACGGCATCGCGATGCCCTTCACGTTCTCCCCGCCGAGAGCGTCGGCGGCGATCACCGCGGTCAGGGCCGAGTCGATGCCACCGGACAGGCCGAGGACGGCCTGCCGGAAGCCGTTCTTCAGGCAGTAGTCACGCGTGGAGAGGACCAGCGCCTCGTAGATCTCCTCGATCTCCTCGAGCCGCGCGGCGTCCTCGTGCGGTTCGAGGTCAGGGCGCGGGTCGGTGAACCCGGGCAGGTCGGCGGCCGGGATCTCGGCCTCCGGGATGTCGACGTCGACGATCACGAGGTCGGGCTGGAACTGGGCGCCCCGCGCGACCGCACCGCCGTCGGGGCCCACCAGCATCGAGTCCCCGTCGAACACGACGTCGTCGTGGCCCCCCACCTGGTTGACCCAGGCGATCCAGACGTCGTCGGTCGTGGCGTGGTGCTCGAGCCACCGGCAGCGGTCGGCCCGCTTGCCCCGGTGGTACGGCGAGGCGTTGGGGCTCACGATCAGCTTCGCGCCGCGCGCCGCGGCCTGCGCGAACGGCCCGCCCGCGGTCCAGAGGTCCTCGCAGATCGTCACGCCGACCGGGACCCCGCGGACGCGGACGAGCAGGGGGATGTCGTCGGCGACGAAGTACCGCGCCTCGTCGAAGACGCCGTAGTTCGGCAGGCGCCACTTGTCGTAGGTGCCGACCACGCGTCCGTCGGCGATGACGGCGGCGGAGTTGCGCAGCTCCCGCGCGGAGACGGTGTCGTCCCAGGCGTCCATGTCCGGACCCGGGACGGCCGTCCCGACGTAGCCGACCACCGCGACCGTCCCCGCAGGGCCCTCGTCGCGGAGTCGGTGCAGGGCGTCGACGTTGGCGGCCACGAACTCGGGCTTGAGCAGCAGGTCCTCCGGCGGGTAGC
>JAHWJY010000069.1 GCA_019348135.1 Actinomycetota bacterium | reverse complement strand
GGGAGCGGCACGTCAAGATCGGCCACGGCCGCGACTACGACGACGTCGCGCCGCTGAAGGGCACCTACATCGGTGGTGCCCGCCACGACCTCAACGCCGGGGTGCACATGCGCCGGATGGTCGCCGTTCAGGAGCAGCAGCAGCAGTAGGTCACTGTCCGGACGTCCGTACATCCGGGAACTTCGGACAGCTGGCCCCGGGCGAAGATGCTCTCCCCCCCGGATACTGGACCTCGATGCCGACGACGCCCGTGACGAACGGACGGTCCCTGCAGCGGCACGTGGCGACCGGCGGCTGGTGCCACCTCCTGGGCGTGGTCGCGTTCCTGGCCGGCGCGTCGGTCTCCATGGGACGCATCGACCGGCCCGTGGTCTACCTCTCCGCGGTGGCGGTCGCCTTCGTCATGGGGGTCCTGCTGCTGTCGCCGCGCGTCCAGGCGGCCATGGCCTCCGCCGGCGAGGGGTGGTTCCTCGCGTGGGGCGTCACCGACACCCTGCTGCTCGCCGCCATCATCGTCAGCCGCAGCTCGCACCCGGGGGAGGCCGCCTGGTTCTTCCCCGTCCTCCTCTTCTTCGCCGCCGGACTGCCGACCCGTCGGCTGCGGTGGAGCTTCCTCGCCGTCCTCGTGACGGCGGCAGGGGTCGCCCTCCGGGGCAGCGGCCTGCCCGTCGACACCCAGGTCGCGGCCGTGGGCGGCCTCGCCGCCACCGGGGTCGTCGCCGAGTACCTCGTGTGGGAGCTGCGCAACCGCACCGACGGCTGGCAACGTGCCAGCGAGCTGGCCAACCGCCGCGCCGACCTCCTCGGAGCCGTCGCGGCGGCGAGCCGCGCGATGTCGAGCACGCTGGAGCCGGCCGCCGTCCTGCGCAGCCTCCAGCTGACGTTGCGCTGGGTCGGCGGGGACGTCTCGGCGCTCGTGGTGGTCGAGGAGCCCGAGGGCCTGCGCTGGCTCGGGTCGGTCGGCGAGCGGATGGAGCTCGAGGGGGAGCTCCTCCCCACCGAGGGCATCGCCGGCGCGGTCATCCGCTCGGGCGAGACGGTCGTGATCGACGACTACCCGGCCTACGAGCACGCGCTCGCCGAGCTCGTCGACCGGGGCGTGCGGGCGGCCGTGGGCACGCCGGTCCGCGTGCGGGGTCGCGTCGTCGCGGTCCTCGCCGTGGGATCGAAGAGCACGATCTCGTTCGACGCGTCGCAGATCGAGGCGCTCGAGTCCCTCGCCGTCCACGCCGGGATCGCGTTGCAGAACGCGTACGCGGTCGATCACCGCCGCAGCGCGGACGACGTGCCGACGGCGCCTGCCACCGGCGACGCGGCCCTCGAGAACGGCGCGGGGCTGTGGTCGTACGTGCACGAGCTCGTGCTGCTGACCGACACGGTGGGGCAGATCACGTCCGCGTCGCCGTCGTGGTCCTCGTACGGGATGGATCCCGGGGACGTCGTGGGTCGCCCGCTGCTCACGATCGTCCACCCCGAGGACCGCGTGGTGTTCGAGCCGTACCTCCTGCAGCCGGCGCTCGCCTCGACCCGGGCGGTGGTGCAGGCACGCCTGTCGCGCGGCGACGGGTGGATGCCCACGGTGGCGACGCTGGAGGCCGGGCCGGGCGGGACCATCGCGGTCACGGTCCTGCCGCTCGACGACGTCCTCGCCCGCACGGTCGACGCCGAACGTCGGGCCGCCGACCAGCTGCGGGTGATCGACGAGATGAAGCACCGTCTGGTCGAGGCGATCTCGCACGAGCTGCGCACCCCGCTCACGGTCATCACCGGGTTCGCGGAGACCCTGCAGCGCCCGGACATCTCCCTGCGGGGCGGGGATCTCGAGCGCATCGGGGCGAGCATGCAGCGGCACGCCGGTCGGCTCGAGCGGATCGTGGGCGACCTCGTCGACCTCGACCGCTCCTCCAGCGTGGTGCTCACCGACTTCGTCCCGGCCGACCTGGGCGAGCTCGTCCGCTCCGTCCTCGGGACCGTGGACCTCGGTGACCGGATCGTGCACGTGGAGCTGCCGCCCGTCGTGGTCCCCGTGGACGCGGCGCGCTTCCGCCGGGCGGTCGAGCGGCTCCTCGACAACGTGCGCCGCCACACACCGCCGGGGACGAACGTCTGGGTCGAGCTCGCCAGCACGTCCGAGGGCGCGCTCCTGTCGATCGCCGACGACGGACCGGGTCTGCCCGAGGACCTCGCCGCGGACCCCTTCTCCCCGTTCTCCCAGGCCATCGCCGACCGCGCATCCCCCGGGCTCGGTCTCGGTCTCGCCGTCGTCGAGCGTCTCGCGGAGCTGCACGGCGGTCGCTCCTGGTACGGCCCGCGCGAGGGCGGCGGCTCGCGGTTCTCGCTGCTGCTCCCTCGGCAGGCCGGCGACGGGCCCGGCCCGTCCGCGGGAGCGACGACGGCGACGACGGCGACGACGGCGGCACCGGTCCGCGCCACGGACGCCGACCCGGACGCCGCGGGGAGCAGCGACACGATCCGGTCCATCCTGGCGACGGCCCGCCGGGAGCTCGGCATGCGCGTCGCCTACCTCAGCGAGCTGACCCCGAGCGAACAGGTCGTCGTCGAGACGGACGGGGACGGGGGCAGCATCGGGATCAGCCGAGGCCTGCGGCTGCGACTGGACGAGACCTACTGCGCGCGCATGGTGACGGGCGAGCTGCCCAACATCATCCTCGACGCCCGTCGCACACCTGCCGTCGCGTCGCTGGCGAGCACCGAGGCGGGCGTCGGCTGCTACGTCGGCGTCCCCGTCCACCTGCCGAGCGGACACGTCTTCGGCACGCTCTGCTGCGCCGACGACCGCCCGCGGAGCGACCTCGCCGGCCACGAGCTCGCGACCCTCCGGGCGCTCGCCGGGGTCATCGGCGAGGAGCTCGCTCGGCGACAGGTCTCCGTCGAGGAGCAGCGGGAGTTGACGCGGCAGATCGAGGGCATCATCCGCCGCCCGGACGGCCTGCAGATCGTCTACCAACCGATCGTGGAGCTCGAGAGCGGGGACGTCGCCGGCGTGGAGGCCCTGTCGCGGTTCCCCGACAGCATGCTCCGCCCGCCCGACGTGTGGTTCGCCGATGCCGCCCGCGTCGGTCTGGCCGGTCAGCTCGAGCAGGCGTCGGTGATGCGCGCCCTGTCCGGGCTCCAGCAGCTCTCGGGCGAGCACTACCTGTCCGTCAACCTGTCCCCGGACGCGATGCGGGCGGGAGCCCTGCGGCCACTGCTGGGGCGGGTGCCGCTCGAGCGGATCGTGGTCGAGATCACCGAGCACGCCGCGGTCGCGGACTACGACGCTCTCGCGGCGCTGCTGCGGCCGTTCCGTGCCGGCGGGGCACGGCTGGCCATCGACGACGTCGGCGCCGGCTTCGCCAGCCTGCGACACGTCCTCCAGTTGGCTCCGGAGATCATCAAGCTCGACCGCTCGCTCGTCGCCGACGTCGCCGGGAACCCCGGCCAACGGGCCGTGGCAGGTGCCTTCGGAGGCCTCGCCCAGCGTCTCGGCGCCAGCGTGGTCGCGGAGGGGGTCGAGGACGTCGCGACGCTCCACGCGCTGCTGGACGCCGGCATCACGCACGGACAGGGGTGGTTCTTCGATCGGGCCCGCGCGCTGCCGCTGCGTACCTCGAACTACGGGCCGTGGGCCCGGTCGCTGCCGCACGGGCCGCCGTCGGGGGGCGGGGAGCGTCGATCGCTGGGGCTTCGTTGACGGGCACCGCCCCGCAGGGTTGGCTCTCCGCCACACGACTCCGGCGGGGACCTCGGTGGTCACGACAGCCCTCATGCGACGCCTGGGGACAGCCGTCCCGGTCGTCCAGGCGCCGATGGGCGGCGGGCCGACCACGCCCGAGCTCGTCGCGGCCGTCACCGCCGCCGGCGGCCTGGGATCGGTCGCCGGCGGCTACCTCACCCCCGACGTGTTGCGCGACGGGATCGCTGCGGTCCGCGGCCTGACGGACGGCCCGTTCGCGGTGAACGTGTTCGCGCCGCTCGAGCCGGACGCGAGCGACGAGGAGGTCGAGGCCGCGATCGAGGTCCTCGCGCCGTACCGGCTCGAGCTGGGGCTCGAGCCCCGCCCGGTCCTCGGCGACCCCGCCGCCCGGTTCGAGGACCACCTCGAGGTGCTCGTCGAGACGGCACCGCCGGTGGTGAGCTTCACGTTCGGCCTCCTGCCTCCCGACGCGGTCCGCGCGCTGCACGAGGCCGGGTGCCTCCTCCTCGGGACCGCAACGAGCGTCGAGGAGGCCGTCGCCCTGGAGCGTGCGGACATCGACGTCGTCTGCGTCCAGGGCAGCGAGGCCGGAGCGCACCGCGGGACGTTCCTCACCGAGCCCGCGCTCGCGAACGTGGGGCTCGTCGCGCTCGTCCCCGCCGTCGTCGACGCGGTGGACGTCGCGGTCGTGGCCGCCGGTGGGATCATGGACGGGCGGGGCGTCGCGGCCGTGCTCGCGCTCGGGGCACAGGCCGCACAGCTCGGGACGGCGTTCCTGCGTTGCCCCGAGGCGGGTACCAGCGCGACGCATCGGGCGGCACTGACGGCCGCCGGTCCGGAGGCGACCGTTCTCACGTCGGCACTGACCGGACGGGCCGCACGCACCATCGACAACCGCCTCACCCGTGAGCTCGGCGACCGGCCCGTCCCCGCGTACCCGGTGATGAACGCGCTGACGTCCGAGCTCCGCAGGGTCGCGGCCGCGCAGGGTCGCGACGACCTCATGTCGCTCTGGGCCGGGCAGGGCGTCGCCCGCGGGACCGAGCTCGCCGCCGGCGCGCTGGTCCGCCGGCTCGCCGAGGAGACGGACCAGGCGATCGGGAAGCTCCGCGCGTGGTAGGCCTCCCGTGTGCGCTCGTCGGACGCTGGCCGTGGCGGGATGTCGAGGTGACGGGACCGGCTCCGTCCCCCGGGTGAGCGCGGCCGCGGTGGTCGCGCCCGACACAGGAGATCCGAGATGGCCAGGTACCTGCTGCTCAAGCACTACCGGGGGGCCCCGACGCCCGAGGGCTTCGTGCCGATGGACGGGTGGACCCCCGAGGAGTTCGACGACCACGTGCAGTACATGCGCGACTTCGCGGAGAAGCTCCGGGAGACGGGTGAGTTCGTGGGCGAGCAGGCGCTCGCACCCGAGGGGCGCTGGGTCCGCTTCGACGGCGAGGGGAGGCCGCCGGTCACCGACGGGCCGTTCGCGGAGACCAAGGACCTGATCGCCGGGTACATGGTGATCGACGTGGACAGCGAGGAGCGGGCGTACGAGCTCGCCGCCGAGCTGTCGGCCGCGCCGGGCAAGGACGGGCGTCCGATCCACGAGTGGCTGGAGGTGCGCCCGTGCCTCGAGGCCACCCTGCCCGCCGACGCCTGACGGGCCGGTGGGTGCCGCGATCGACGAGGCGAGCCTGCGGGATCTGATCCCGCAGGTGATCGCCGTCCTCCGCCGCCGCGGGGCCGACTTCGCGGCGGCCGAGGACGCCGTCCAGGAAGCCCTGGTCAAGGCGTTGGAGGTGTGGCCGGCCGACCCGCCGCAGGACCCGCGGGCGTGGCTGGTCACCGTGGCGTGGAGGAGGTTCCTCGACGCGGCCCGGTCGGCCTCGGCCCGGCGGGCGCGCGAGCTGCGCGTCGGCGCCTCGGAGGCGCCGGCGGAGGTGTCCGGCCACGACGACACGTTGGAGCTGTACCTGCGGTGCGCCCACCCGTCGCTCACACCGTCGTCGGCGGTGGCGCTGACCCTGCGGGCGGTCGGAGGGCTGACGACCCGGCAGATCGCCGAGGCGTACCTCGTCCCCGAGGCGACGATGGCCCAGCGCATCAGTCGCGCCAAGCGGACCGTCAGCGAGGTGAGCCTGGACCGACGCGGGGCGCTGGGGACCGTGCTGCGGGTCCTGTACCTGGTGTTCAACGCCGGGTACTCGGGGGACGTCGACCTGTCCCAGGAGGCGATCCGCCTGGCCCGACGGCTCCACGTGGTGACCGGACATCCGGAGGCGGCCGGACTGCTGGCCCTGATGCTGCTGCATCACGCGCGACGACCGGCGCGTACGCGTTCCGACGGGACGCTGGTGCCACTGGCCGAGCAGGACCGCTCGCTATGGGACACCCCGCTGGTCGCCGAGGGCGTGGCCGTGCTGCAGGCGGCGCTCGCCCGTGACCGCCTCGGGGAGTACCAGGCACAGGCGGCCATAGCGGCGCTGCACTGCGACGCCCGCAGCACGGCGGACACCGACTGGGTGCAGGTCGTCGGGTGGTACGACGAACTGGTCGCACTCACCGACTCGCCCGTCCACCGTCTGAACCGGGCGGTGGCCGTGGGGGAGGCCGACGGGGGGCCAGCCGGTCTCGCCGCCCTGGAGCCGCTGGATCCCCGCCTGCCTCGGTACGACGCCGTCGCCGCGTACCTCCACGAGCTGGCCGGAGACACGGACCGCGCCGCCGACCTGTACGCCGCGGCGGCGGACCGCGCGGCCTCGATCCCCGAACGCGACCACCTCACCCGTCAGTCGGCGAGGCTCCGCAGCGTCACGTGACCGCGCCACGCCATCCCCGTCAGGAGACTTGGGGGCGCCCATGGCGACTGCCCATGCGACACATCGGCTCCATCGTCAGTCCGCCGAGTATCCGTCGATGCGGCGTCCGTACGGGGGCGCCACGCCGGCTGCTGATGGTTGCCCGCCGGGCGCGTCCAGGGGGCTCGCCAGCGCGGCCGGGATCTGTGACCCCTGCGTGCCGCACGCGGGCACGGGAGCGTGACGGGTCCGGCGGTCCGTCAGGCGGAGGCCCCGTCGTAGCGGCGCAGACCGCGGCGCCACGCCCACCGGGTCACCGCGACGATGGCGGCGGTGAACCCGAGCGCGGCGAGGACCATCGTGCCGCCGAGCCGCCCCGTCAGGGCCTCGGCCGGCACGGTGATCGCGAAGGCCAGCGGGATCAACACGGTGAAGCCGATCTGCAGCCACGCCGGGTAGATCGTCACCGGCCACCGGCCGGCCTGGTAGAGGCCGTTGAAGAGCTCGGCCACGAACTCCATGCGCACGATCCAGAACGCGCCGACCGTGATCAGCAGCCAGAAGCAGTAGATCGTGACGGCGCCGAGGACGAGGGTCAGCGCGAAGGCGCCGGCGTCGAGCGGTCCCAGCCCGGTGTCGAGGTTCGCGACCGCCACCGCGATCACGGCCGCCCCGACGACCACGTCCACGAGCTGCCAGATGGAGAACTGCTGGACGCTCGCCAGCAGCTGGGCGTCCGCCGGCTTGACGAGCACGTGGTCGAACGTGCCCTCCCGGATGTCCTCCATGAGCCGCTGCATGCTCGGCTGGATGAAGGCGCGGATGACGCCGCCCAGGAGGACGTGGACCCCGACGATCACCAGCAGCTCGTAGGGGGACCAGCCCGCGAGGTCGTCGGTGTACGAGAACACCAGCGCGATGACGGCCACGGCGGTCCCGAGGGCCACGAGCGACTGGACCAGCTGCAGGAAGAAGTTGACGCGGTACTGCAGCTCGAAGAGCGTCCCCACCCGGAGGTAGGTGCGCACGATCCCCGGTTCGCGGCCCATCAGTTGCCCACCGCGGCGTAGCGCCGGATCCCGCGGCGCCAGATCCACATCGCCAGGCCCCAGCCGATCACCGACCACAGCACCTGCATCCCCAGCCCGGCCACGAGCTCGGCGTTGGAGAGGTCGGCGACGAGCGCCTCGATGGGGAAGCCGAAGGTCCAGCGGAAGGGCAGGACGTCGGCCACGCGTTCGGCCCAGGCCGGCATCAGCTCGAGCGGGACCAGCCGTCCCGACAGGAGCAGCTCGGCCGTGAAGTACAGCTCGAACAGGGCGGTGACCCGGGTGGTCCAGAGGGTCACCATCCCCAGCACGAACAGCAGCATGGTCCGGATCACGTACGCGCCCCAGATCGCCAGGAGGAACGCGAGCACCTGGGGCAGCGTCGGGGACAGCGTCGGACGGAACACGAGCGACAGCACCACGGCGATGGGGATCCACAGCGTGATCGCCACCACCTTCCACCCGGCGAAGTAGGCGAGGTCGTAGTGGATGGGGTGGACGGGTCGGAGCAGCATCCCCGAGAGCCGCCCCTCGCGGATGCGGTGCTCCCAGCCGAACGGGGTGAACACGATGTTCATGTTCCGGACGAGCGTCCAGACGATGTAGTAGGCGGCGAAGTCGCCGGCGGTGAAGCCACGCAGCTCGCCGCCGTTAGCGGCCGCGACCGTCGACCACACCACGAGGTAGATGACCGGCTCGACCACCATGCCGATCATGTAGAGGTAGTTCGCCGCGCGGTACTGGAACTGCTCCTGCACGCCGGCGCGGGCCACCGTGGCGTAGAAGTCGAGCATCCCACGGGCGGCGCTCGGCGGGGCGGCGCCGGGACGCGCGGTCGTGGGCGTGGTGACGCTCAACCGGCCGACCCCGGCGACCCCGACCGGACGGCGGCGCTCGCCGCTGCGGCGTCACCGTCGCTGAAGACGCGTTCGATCACGTCCTCCAGCGGCGGGTCCTCGATCGTGAGGTCGCTCACCTCGTGCTCGTTCAGGAGGCGCGCCGCGACGCGCGAGGCGTCCGTCCGGGGCACCTCGATGGTGACCCGGCCACCGTCGCGGGCGAGGACCCGGCCGTACCCGTCGAGCGCGGCGTGCGCGTCGGCGAGGCGCACCGTGATCGTCTTCGAGGCGGCGACACGGTCGGCCAGCCCGCTCAGGGCCCCGTCGTAGAGGATGCGGCCGTGGTGGATGACGATGACGCGCTCGCACAGGGCGAGCACGTCGGCCATGTAGTGGCTCGTGAGCATCACGCTCGCCCCGGACCGGCGGTTGTACTCGCCGAGGAACGTCCGGATGCGCTTCTGCATCGTGACGTCGAGCCCGATCGTGGGCTCGTCGAGGAACATCACCTGCGGGCGGTGCAGGAGCGCACCCACGATCTCGGCCTTCATGCGCTCGCCGAGGGAGAGGTTGCGGACCGGCTTGGTGACGAGGTCGCCGATCTCGAGCAGGTCGACGAGCTCGTCGCGGGCCGCCTCGAAGTGCGCACGCGGGATGCGGAAGATGGCGCGGTTCATCTCGAAGGAGTCCACGACCGGCAGGTCCCACTGGAGCTGGTTGCGGTTGCCCATCACGAGCGTCATGCGCGACAGGAACTCGCGCTCGCGCCGCCAGGGCTCGTGGCCGAGCACCCGGGCGCTGCCGGCCGACGGGTGCAGCAGGCCCGACAGCATCTTCAGCGTCGTGGTCTTGCCCGCGCCGTTGGGGCCGAGGAACCCGACGACCTCGCCGGGCTCGATGCGGAAGGACAGCCCCTCGACCGCGCGGACCTCACGGTGCTCGCGCCGGTAGAGGCTGCGGACGGCCGCGCCCAGCCCCGCCTCGCGCACCGGGACGCGGAACACCCGCTCCAGGTCGTCCACCACGACGTCGGCCATGCCACCCCCGTGCTCGGCGCGAGGCGGACACCCTAGGCGGGGTGGCGGATCAGGCGCGGTAGGCCGCCGCGATCGCCTGCCACATGCCCTCGGCCTGCTGCAGGTCGGCCGCCATGGGCTGGACCACCGGCACCGTGACGCCGGCCTCGACGAAGGCCCGGATGCGGTCGGCGACCGCCTCGGCGGGACCGATGAGGAAGATGTCGTCCACGAGCCGGTCCGAGATCGCGGCCGCCTGGGCGTCCCGGTCGCCGTCGGCGTCGAGGATCGCCTGTGCCTCCTCCTCGTAGCCCATCCAGCGGTAGAACCGGTTGTAGACGCTGGTGGCGATGTAGGGCCCGAAGGTGTGCTTGACGATGGTCCGGCCGAAGTCGACGTCGTCGACGACCATGCAGAACAGCCGCGCCACCACGCCGAACCCCTCGGGGAGCGTCCCGCCGGCGCCCTCGCGGACGAGGTCGAGCATCTGCGGCACGTGCTGCGCCCCCATCTGGTTGAGGCACAGCCCATCGGCGCCGAGCTCGCCGACCATGCGCAGGCTCTTCTGGTTGAGCGCGCCCAGGTAGAGGGGCACCGCGGGCTCGGGGGTGGCGTGTGGCCGGTAGCCGTGGACCTCGACGCGCTCGCCCTCGAAGGTCGTGCGCTCGCCACGGAGCATCGGGCGGAGCGCCTCGAAGGTCTCGCGGACGGTCGTCAGCGGCTTGTCGAACGGTTGGCCGGCCCAGCGGTCGACGATGAGCTCCGAGGACGCCCCGATGCCGAGCGTGAAGCGTCCGCCCGACAGCTGCGAGAGCGTCACCGCGGACATGCCGAGCACCATCGGCGTGCGGGTCTGGGCCGGGACCACGGCCACACCGAGGTCGAGGGCGGTCGTGACCGCGAGCGCGCCGAGCTGGGTGAACGCGTCCGGACCCTGGACCTCGGCGAGCCACGCCGCGGTGTAGCCGAGGTCCGCCGCCCGCCGCGCGGCATCCACCCCGCGGCGTGCGTCGACGCCGTTCAGGGGCAGGCTGATCGCCAGGGGAGAGGTCACCGCGGGCTCCTCGGGTGGGACATCGGACCCATCTGACCCTAGTCCGTCCGAACGGCCGCTCAACGGGGCCATCCCGCGTGCCGAAGGAGAGCGTGCGGGTGTAGTTTCGTCCGGCCCGCAGCCGTTCCAGTATCGAGGAGATCCCGGTGGCCCACATCCTCGTCTGCGACGACGATCCCGGTGTCCGCGATCTCCTGTCCCTGACGCTCCAGCTCGATCACAAGGTCACGGTGGTCGAGAGCGGGGTCCAGGCGCTGCAGTACCTCGCCGACAGCGGGGGGGCGGCGGACGTGCTGCTCCTCGACGTGATGATGCCGGACCTCGACGGCTTCGACACCCTCCGGCGCATCCGGACGTCCGCGGTCACCGCCGACCTGCCGGTGATCATGCTGACCGCCCGTGTGGGGGAGGACGACTACGTCCGCGGCTACGAGACGGGCGCGGACGCCTACCTGTCCAAGCCGTTCGACCCGGCCGACCTCGACGAGGCCATCGAGACGGTCCTGAAGCGCAGCCCGGCGGAGCGCAAGACCGCCCGCGAGGAGGAGCGTGCCCGCGCCCGCCTCCTGCGGCAGCTCGAGGACCGCTTCCACTGAGCGTCCCCTGCCCGCGCACGAGGGCGGCCGGGGCGGCGTGAGCTTGCTCCAGGAAGCAGGTCCGGCGTACCTTCGGTAACATCGATGTTCCACAACATCCGTGTTCCGGAAGTACCCGGAGGTCCCCGTGTCCGACACCCGCGCCGCCGAGCGCGTCGCCGAGCCCGTCTCGCTCGTGCGACTCCTGGGTGAGCAGCGCGCAGCGGTCGTGGAACGCCTCCGGGACGTGGGTGAGGCGACCATCGCCGAGCTCGCCGAGCACCTCGGGATCTCCGAGGTCGCGACCCGTCGGCACGTGAACCTGCTCGACGAGGACGGCTTCGTCGAGGCCCGCACCGTGAAGCAGGACCGCGGCCGTCCGGCCTCGACCTACAAGCTGACCGACCGCGCCCGCGACCTGTTCCCCCAGCGCTACGCGGCGGTCGCCTCCGAGCTGCTCGACTTCATCACCGCCGAGCACGGCCGGGAGGGCCTGCGCAGCTACCTGCGCTGGCGCCTCGACCGCGAGACCGCGACCTACGCCGACATCGTCACCGCCGAGGAGCTCCACGAGCGCCTCGACCAGCTCGCCGGCGCGCTGTCCGACAACGGCTACGACGCCCGGGTCGTCGACGACGGCGAGGGCTTCGAGCTCCACCAGACCAACTGCGCCATCTACGACGTCGCCAAGGACCACCCCGAGATGTGCCAGTACGAGGCCGCGACGTTCTCGCGGGTCCTCGGGCGCGACGTCGCCGTCCGCCGCCGCCTGACCCTCGCCGAGGGCGGCCACAGCTGCGTCTGCACCGTCACCCCCAAGCCTTCGGGACAGAAGACTTCCAACGAGAAGACCACCACGACCGACGAGCCGTCGGATCCGAGGAGCACACCGTGAGCCAGACCGAGTCCGCCGCCAAGCAGTCCCAGCAGGACGTCGCGCAGGACCTCGCCGACTACAAGTTCGGGTGGGCCGACCGTGACGACCAGTACTCCTTCACGTCCCAGCGTGGGTTGACGCGCGGGACCGTCGAGGAGATCTCGGCGCTCAAGGACGAGCCGGAGTGGATGCGTGACCTGCGTCTGCGCTCCTACGACGCCTTCCTGCGCCGCCCGATGCCGAACTGGGGCTCCGACCTCTCCGGCATCGACTTCG
>JAHWJY010000068.1 GCA_019348135.1 Actinomycetota bacterium | reverse complement strand
GGTAGATCTCGAGCTCGTGGCAGCCGTAGATGGTGCCGGTGTTGGTGTGGCCGAGGACCATGTCGAGGTCGGGGTAGCGGTAGCGGTAGACCTCCGGCCGGCACCGCTCGCGCTTCTGCTCCACCGTGGTGCCCTCGGGGAAGTCCAGGCACGAGGACAGGTCCACGACCTCGAACCCGTCGAGGTCGAAGCGGTCGCTGTTCGGGACCTCGTTGCCGAGGGCGTTGGTCGTCGTCGCGAACTCGTTCTGGCGGACGAGCTCCTCGGTGTCGCCGTCGCCGTCCGCGTCGCCCGCGTCGGGCCTCACGCCGATCGCGTCGGAGGTGACCGCGTAGGCGATGTGCGAGCGCCTGGGGTCGATGTTGACGGTGTGCGCCTCGCCGATGTGGCTCGTGAGCGCGAGCTCGACCGGCGCCGTCACGTCGGTGACGTCGATGATCTCGAGCCCGCCCTGGGGTGCGCCCTCGATCCCGAACAGACCCTGGTCGTGGCAGCGACCGCCGGCGTCGGTCGCGTCGATCAGCAGCTGCGCGTCCCGCGTGTCCGCGCCCGGGAAGGTGGTGTTGAACAGCACGTTCCCCTTCGGCGTCGCCTCGACGTCGTGCTGGAGCCCGAGGGCGGCGGCAGGGTCCGAGATGCAGGCGGCCGACGGGTGCGACGACACGAACGACGGCGCCACCTCACCGCCCTCGGTCAGCTTGACGATCGTCTGACCACCGCCGTTGGGGCCGATCGCCAGCGTCCCGACCGACGCGTACATCTCGCCGTCCTGGGTGAAGTAGTCGAGGTCGGTGTGGGGGTTGCCCGTCGGGAAGGTCGTGATGAGCTCCCACTCGGCCCCCTCACCGCCCGCGTTCACGGCCGACGACAGCGGGGCGTCCTGGGAGAAGGCCGGGGCCGGGTGGTCGAGCTCGTGCGCGACGGATGCTCCTGGGAGCGCGAGGACGGTGCTCACGGTGAGGAGCGGGGCGAGCCAACGACGACGGAACACGGGTGGTACCTCTCTCGGATCGGTCCGTGGTCGCTTCGGTGCGCCGCGATCGGGGACCTCCTGTACGAACGTCCCGTAGCGGTGTGCGCACACCCCGCCGGGCTCACTCCACGAGCCCCGTCGGGGTCCCGCCCTCGAGCACGGCGGTCAGGTTGGCGAAGACCCGACCGAGGATGCGCCCGACGGACTCCGCCGTCGCCCCGGCGACGTGCGGGGTCAGGACGGCGAGCTCCTCACCCACGAGGGGATGGTCCGGCGGGGGCGGCTCGGTCGAGAAGGCGTCGACGGCCGCCCCGTGCAGACGCCCCTCACGCAGGGCTGCGGCGAGGGCCGCCTCGTCGGTGACCTCCCCGCGTGCGGCGTTGACCACCACGGCCGACGGCTTCATGCGCGTGAGACGCGCGGCGTCGAGGAGGTGACGGGTCCCCGCGGTGAGGGCGACCGCGAGGATCACGATGTCGGCCTCCGCGAGGAGGTCGTCGAGCTCGGCCCACCGGACGGCGAGCCGCGCCTCCTCCTCGGGCGGCCGCCGACGTCGCGTCCAGTAGACGAGATCGACCCCGAAGACCGCCAGTCGCTCGGCCACCGCACGACCGACGTCGCCCATCCCGACCACGCCCACGGTCTTCCCGGCGAGCTCGTACCGCGCGTGACCGAGCTGCTCCCAGCTGCCCGCGCGCAGCGCCCGGTCGGACCACGACAGCTTGCGCAGCGCGTCGATGGCCGCCCAGACGCACCACTCGGCGACCCCGACGGTGTTGAGGCCGGCGCAGCTGGCCACGGGGATCCCCGCGGCGCGGCAGGCGTCGACGTCGACCGAGTCGAGCCCGGCCGCCGGGACCTGCACCAGCTCGCAGGTCGGAGCCAGGGCGTCGACCACCTCGCCGGCGATGCGCACCGTCGCCGACCAGTCCGCGATGGCGATGCGGGCCCCGACGGCGCCCGCGGCCGCGTCGTCCCCCGGACGGATCTCGACGACGTCGAGCGCGGCGTCCGGGAGCGCGCCCGTGACGGCCGCCGCCGGCAGGGGGGCGAAGAGCGCGATGCGGTCGGTCACGGATGGCTCCAGCGACGTCGGGACCAACGGCCTCCAAGGTCGGGACGCTTTCCCCAGCGCGACCCTCGGGCGACTGGCACCCTACGCCGGGAACGTGCGGGACGGGACACCGGGACGGGACACCAGGGAGCGCTCATGACCACGACCACGACGACCCCGTCGAACGGCCGGGCGAAGGTCACGTTGTCCGGGGCCGTCGTGCGGTTCGCCGGCGACTCCGGCGACGGCATGCAGCTGACGGGCGACCGGTTCACGACCGCGACGGCGGTCGCCGGCAACGATCTCGCGACGCTGCCGGACTTCCCGGCCGAGATCCGCGCCCCCGCCGGGACCCTCGCCGGCGTGTCGTCGTTCCAGCTGCACTTCTCGGACCACGACATCCACACCCCGGGCGACGCCCCGGACGTGCTGGTCGCCATGAACCCGGCCGCGTTGATGAAGCACCTCCCGGCCCTGAAGCCGGGCGGGACGCTGATCGTCAACGTCGATGCGTTCTCGAACCGCAACCTCACCAAGGTCGGCTACGAGAGGAACCCGATCGAGGACGGGTCGCTCGAGGACTACCAGGTCCACGAGGTGAAGCTGTCCGACCTCACCCTCCGGGCTCTCGAGTCGTTCATCGAGGCCGGACAGCTCAACAAGAAGGAGGCGGAGCGGTCGAAGAACATGTTCGCCCTCGGCCTCATCTCGTGGATGTTCTCGCGCCCCATCACCCCGACGGTCGAGTGGCTCGAGGCGAAGTTCGCGAAGCGTCCGGAGCTCGCCGAGGCCAACGTCGCGGCGCTGAAGGCGGGCTACAACTACGGCGAGACCACGGAGGCCTTCACCTACACCTACGAGGTCCCGCCGGCGCGGCTCGCCCCGGGGCGGTACCGCAACATCACCGGCAACCAGGCGATCGCCTACGGGCTGGTCGCCGCCGCCTCGAAGGCCGGCCTGTCGCTCTTCTACGGCAGCTACCCCATCACCCCCGCCAGCGACATCCTCCACGAGCTGTCCAAGCTCAAGCACTTCGGGGTACGCACGTTCCAGGCGGAGGACGAGATCGCCGCGATGGGCTCGACCATCGGCGCGGCGTTCGGTGGCTCGCTCGCCGTCACGGCGTCCTCGGGGCCCGGCATCGCCCTGAAGGGAGAGGCGATGGGCCTGGCGATGGCGATCGAGCTCCCGGTCGTGATCGTCAACGTCCAGCGCGGAGGCCCCTCGACGGGGCTGCCGACCAAGACCGAGCAGTCGGACCTGCTCCAGGCGATGTACGGCCGCAACGGCGAGGCCCCGGTCCCGATCGTGGCGGCGCAGTCGCCGAGCGACTGCTTCTACGCGGCGTTCGAGGCGTGCCGGATCGCGCTCACCTACCGGACCCCCGTGATCCTGCTCTCCGACGGCTACCTCGCGAACTCGGCCGAGCCGTGGCTGCTCCCGGACGTCGCGAGCATCCCCGACATCGACATCGAGTTCACCACCGAACCCAACGGTGAGGACGGCGAGTTCCTGCCCTACCTGCGCGACCCCGGGACGATGGCGCGACCGTGGGCCGTGCCGGGGACGCCGGGGCTCGAGCACCGCGTGGGCGGGCTCGAGAAGCGCGACGTGACCGGTCACATCTCCTACGAGGGCGCCAACCACCACGCGATGACCGAGATCCGGCACGCGCGGATCGAGAACATCGGTGCCGCGCTGCCGGACCTCGAGGTGGACGATCCCGACGGGGCCGACGTCCTGGTCCTCGGGTGGGGTTCGACGTACGGGCCCATCCGCGCGGCGGTCCATCGGATCCGGGAGCACGGGGGCAACGTCGCACGCGTGCACCTGCGCCACCTGCACCCGCTCCCACGCGAACTCGGCGACCTGCTCGCCCGATACGACCGGGTGCTGCTGCCCGAGAACAACTCGGGGCAGCTGTCGCTGCTCCTGCGGGCGCGGTTCCTCAAGGACGTGCGCTCGTACAACCGGGTGACCGGCCAGCCCTTCAGCTCCGCCGAGCTCGTCACCGCCATCGAGGAGCTGCTCGTCACGGAGGTGCCGGCATGACCGGACAGCCCGACCTCACCAAGAAGGACTTCACGTCCGACCAGGAGGTCCGGTGGTGCCCCGGCTGCGGGGACTACGCCATCCTGGCCGCCACCCAGGCGCTCCTGCCGGAGCTCGGGGCGCGTCCCGAGTCGACCGTGTTCATCTCCGGGATCGGGTGCTCGAGCCGGTTCCCCTACTACATGGACACCTACGGCATCCACTCGATCCACGGGCGGGCGCCGGCCATCGCCACCGGTCTGTCGACGTCACGGCCCGACCTCGACGTGTGGGTGATCACGGGCGACGGGGACGCGCTGTCCATCGGGGGCAACCACCTGATCCACGCGCTGCGGCGGAACGTCAACCTCAAGATCCTGCTGTTCAACAACGAGATCTACGGCCTCACCAAGGGCCAGTACTCGCCCACGTCCCCCGTGGGGTCGCGGCACAAGTCCACGCCCATGGGCTCCATCGACCGCCCGCTGAACCCCGTCTCCCTGGCGCTGGGCGCCGAGGCCACCTTCGTCGCACGCACCATCGACACCGACCGCAAGCACCTCACCGAGGTGCTGCGCGCCGCGTACCAGCACCGCGGGACCGCGTTCGTCGAGATCTACCAGAACTGCGTCGTCTTCAACGACGACGCGTTCCTGGCCATCACGGGCAGGGACACGAAGGTCATCAACCAGATCCCGCTCCGCCAGGGCGAGCCCATCGTCTTCGGGACCGAGCAGGAGCAGGCCGTCATCGCCCTCGAGGACGGCTCGATGGCGATCGTGCCGACCGAGGAGGCCGGCGACCGGGTGGTGATCCACGACGCGCACCGCGAGGAGCCGACGACCGCGTTCGCGCTGTCGCGCCTGTCCCACAACCCGACCGGTCCCACCCCGCTCGGGATCTTCCGCGACGTCGACCGGCCCGTCTACGACGAGCTCCTGAACGAGCAGGTCGCCGAGGCGCGGCGGAGCCAGGGCGACGGCGACCTGGCCGCGCTCCTCGCGTCGGGCAACGTCTGGGACGTGCTCGCCTAGCGGCGGGCGGTACGCGCGCGGGCGGGTGGGAGCCCTTCACCCGCGGCTCCCGCGGTCGTCGGGGGGGGTGGGCGCCGAGCGGCGTCTCCCCTGGGGGCGACGTGGTGATGTACCGACGCAGACTGACCGCGGCCGTCGTCGTGGTGGGGCTCGCGGTGACGATCGTGGCCGGCGTCCGCGTCGCGGCGACGCAGCGCATCGCCCTCGAGCAGCGTCTCCTGGTCGATGCCGTCACGTACACCGGGGCGATGCAGGGCGAGCTCGAACGCCACGTCGGCGCCGCCTACGCCCTGCGCGACCTGTTCGACGACGGCCCCGTCGTGACCCGGGCGCAGTACGAGCGTGCCATCGAGGCCCTCGGGCCGGAGCAGTTCCCCGCCCTGCACGGGATCAGCGTCATCCGGCCCGTCGAGCCTGGAGCGCTGTCCGAGTTCGTACGCGAGAAGCGGTCGGGGGGCTACCCGGGGTACCCGGCGGCGGACCTGTCGTCGCCGCGGACCCGTTGGCTGGTCTCGCTCGTCGCCCCGTACAGCCACAACGGCCACCTCCTCGGTCGGGACGTGCGCGGGCACCCGGAGCTCGAGGCCACCTTCGCCCGCGCCCGGGACCTGGCCGAGCCGGCGCTGGCACGCGCCGTGTCCGACGCGGGCGATCCGTCCAGCCAGCGGGTGGGTCTCGCCGTCCCGGTCTACGCCCTGGGCGAAGGCGCCGCCACCGTCGCGCAGCGCCGGGAGCACCTCGTCGGGTGGGTGGTCACGGACGTCCACACCGCCGGGCTGATCGACGGCGTGGCGACCCAGCGCGACCTCGAGGTCGTCCTCGTCGACGAGACCGACGGGGTGCCGGCGCCGATCGGGCGGTCCGGGGTGGCGGACGGTGACCACGGTGCCGCCGTCGAGCGGACGATCGACGTCTACGGTCGGACGTGGACGGTCCGCGTGGCTCCGGGGTCGGGCTACGTCGCCGGCATCGAGCGACACGCGCCGGAGGTGGTGCTCGCGGTCGGCCTGCTGCTCACGGCGGCGTTCGGCGCGCTCGTCCACGTCCTCTGCCAGCGCTCCGCGCACGCCCAGCGGCTCGTGTCGATCCGCACCGGCGAGCTCGCGGAGACGAACCAGCAACTGGTCGCCGTGAACGGCGAGCTCGCCCTGCGGCTCGACGAGATCTCCCAACACGCGGCCGTCGACGGCATCGTCCAGCGGGCGACGCGCGAGGTCAGCCAGGCGCTCACGTTCGAGGACGCGCTCGATCGCGTCCGGATCGTGCTGGGCGAGGTGGCGACCTTCGACCGGGTCGGGTTCTCCGTCCGGGTCGACGGCCGCCGGATGCGGGTCGTGGCCGTCGCGGGCCCCGCCGCTCCACTCGCCCCCGCCGGTGTCGAGTACGGCGCCTCCGAGCGACTGTGGCAGAGCTTCTCGACCCGCGACCTCGTCGTCTCGCGGGACACCTCGGGTGCGCGCGACGGCACCATCGAGCACGTCCTCGCGCAGCGTGGCATCGCGGGCATCGTGACGATCCCGTTGGTCGCCCGCGGTGCGGTCGCCGGGATCCTGACGCTCGCCGCCACCACACCGCTCGAGCTCGCGCCGCGCGACCTCCAGCTCCTGTCGCGCGTGACGGACGGCATCGCGGGGCCACTCGTGACGCTGCTGGGTCTCGAGGCGGAGCGGCAGGCCGCCGTCCAGCTGCGCCAGCTCGACCAGCTCAAGGACGAGTTCGTGGGTGTCGTCGCCCACGACCTGAAGGGGCCGCTCTCGGTCGTGGTGGGCTACACCGACCTCCTCCTCGAGCAGTGCGACGACGGCACGCTCGACGCCGATCTGGCGAGGCACGCGCTCGCCGCGATGCAACGGGCCGCGACCGACCAGGAACGTCTGATCGCGGACCTCCTCGAGTCCCAGCGGCTCGCCCTCGGTGTCGCCGTCCCCTCGCCGGCGCCCGTCGTCGTCGGCGACCTCGTGCGGGACACGATCCGGGACCTCGGCTCCGGGACCCGCGCCGACGTGTCGTTCGAGGACCTCTCCGGGTCGGCCGTCGCGTCGGCCGACGCCGAGTGGCTCCGGCGGGTCGTGACGAACCTCACGACGAACGCGTGGAAGTACGGCGGGGCGAGCATCGAGGTCCGCGTCCTCCGCCGGCCGGGCACCGTCCGGGTCGAGGTGACCGACCACGGTCCCGGCATCCCCGCGGAGGACGTGCCCCGTCTCTTCCAACGGTTCAGCCGATTGGGCAGCGGCCCCGGGACCCCCGCCGGGACCGGGCTCGGCCTCTACATCTGCAAGCAGCTCGTCGAGGCGCAGGGTGGGATCGTCGGCGTCGAGAGCATCCCGGGCGAGGGCTCGACGTTCTGGTTCTCGCTGCCCTCGAGTGGCGTCCGGACCGCCGTGCGGGCGTAGGCTCCCCGCGCTCCGGTCGGCCCCTCGCCTCCGAGGTCCACCGGGCCCGTCACCCGTCGAGCGGGTCGAGGCCGGGATCGGTCGGGACGACGACGTGGTAGCCGAGCCCGCGCCACATCTCCACCACCCGGGGCCGGTCGTCGACGACGAGGGAGATGTCGAAGCGCGGCGCCAGCTCGTGGTCGTGGATCTCGCGCTTCACCACGTCGTCGGGGCGGAAGTCACCGGACGGACGCAGGTGCAGCTCGTCGTAGCTCACCCCGTGGGTCGCGAGCCAGCGCTCGCACACCTCCCGGTGGTCGGCGGGCCGTCCGGTCACGATGATCCGGGCCGCGCCGCCGTGGTCCGCGTTCGTGAGCTCCACCACCCACGGCACGGGCGCGTCACGTCCCATGCCGGCGAAGAACGCCTTCCAGTCCTTCCGGCCGGGTCGCTGCAGGTGCTCGAGGCGCCACGTCACGGACGCGAGGGTCCCGTCCATGTCGATCACGACGGCCCGGGGTCGGGAGGTCACCGCGCGCTCCTGTCGCCGGTCAGAGGAGGAACCAGGCGAGGACGCCGCCGACGGCGCAGACCACGGCCGCGACGCTGAGGACCTTGACCCAGCGCCGTGTCCGCTTGACGTGCTCCCAGGCGTCCGCACCTTCGTCGGCGCCGGCGAGGAGGAGCCGGCGGGCCCAGCCGAACACGACCGCCAGCATGGCGAGGCCGGCCGGGACGACGACCACGGCCGGGCCCGGCAGCACGGTCATCGCGAGCCCGCCCAGGATGAGCACGACGGCCACGCCGACCCAGAGCACGTGCACGACGACGCCGTGCCGGTCGTAGATCTCGGTCGCGCGGTCGATCCTGGCTTCGGCCTTGGCCCTCGCCTCGTCGCCCATACCGCCTCCTCGGGGCCGCTCACCACGGCTCCGTACGGACGGTACGGACGCCGCCGCCCCGCCGGCGGGCTACAGCTTGATCGACCGGCCGTAGGTCTCGTCCGCGGTGCCGTTGAACGTCAGACCCGTGGGGACCTCGGTGGTGTCCCAGACGTAGACCGTGTTGTTGGTGTTGATGAACCAGGCGGTCATCGTCAGCTGGAGCTCGTGCGGGCCGTCGAGGGCCAGGCCGTGCCGCTCCATGGCCGCCCGGACCCCGTGGATGGCGAAGCGCAGCCGGTAGGTGGCGGAACCGCCGGGGTTCGGCACGGTCGCGGCCTCCTTCGGGCCGGCGAGGGTGAAGGTCTTGCCGTCGATCACCAGCTCCGCGCCGAAGTTGTGCGGCGCCTCGTTCAGCTCGCCACTGGTGCCGGTGCGGTTGGTCGGCTGGAAGGCGTAGAGCTCGACGAGCACCGTGTCGAGGCAGCCCTCGAACGCGCCGGCGAAGGTCGCGCTCTGGGGGCTGTCCGCCACGAGGCTCTCGAGTGATCCGAACCCGCTCAGGGCGCCGGCGCCGGCGCCGGTGGCGACGGACGCCGTCGGGGGCTCGGTGTCCCACGGCGCCGGGGGCTGGTCGCCGTGCTGGGTGAGGTTGCCGACCTTCGTCTCGCCTTCGTGTACCCAGACCTGCTGCTGCGGGTAGACGACGGTGCCGGTGCTGTCGGCGCACGGGTCGGTGGCGTCGGTCGGGGTGAGGGCCAGCAGGCTCGCGGCGAGGCAGAGCGAGACGAGGCGGGGCAGGGCGCGGCGCATGGGGGTCCTTGGGATCGGGGGCCACCGAAGGGGTTCGCCGTCGCATGCCCGGTGTCCTCCTGCCCACCCCGGACCGTCCGAACGACGCGCGGTCGCGGAGCGGGGTCCGTGCGACGGTGGGGGACGCCGGCGGGACGCAGGGGCCCGCGCCACGTTGGGACGTGCAGGCCAGGACCGCGACGAGAGGACGAAGAGACATGACGACCGTTCGAGAGATCATGACCACCGACCCGGTCACCCTGCCCGCGTCCGCCAGCATCACCGAGGCCGCGACCAAGATGAAGGAAGGCGACTTCGGAGGCGTGCTCGTGGACAACGACGGGACGCTCGGCATCGTGACCGACCGCGACATCGCGGTGCGGGCCGTCGCCGAGGGCACGTTCGACTGCACCCTCGGGGACATCGCGACCTTCGACCTCGAGACCGTGAGCCCCGACGACGACGTCCGTGACGTCATCAAGGAGATGCGACAGGACGACATCCGCCGCGTCCCCGTGGTCGAGGACGGCACGGCCATCGGGATCCTCGCCATCGGTGACCTCGCCGTGATGTTCGACGACGACAGCGTCCTCGCCGACATCAGCGCGGCCCCGGGGGACCATCAGTAGCAGCGCTGCTGCCTGGGCGCCGGGGATCCGCTCCCCGGCGCTCACGCGTGTCGAGACGTCCGGTGCGGATGCACCCCGTCGCAGCGGCGGCAGGTGGCGCGGTAGCCGGTCGGGAAGACCTGGACGTCGAGACGGCGACCGCAGCGGTCGCAGAACCGCGGCGGGTCGAGCTCGAGCCCGACGGGACACGCGACGTGGTCGCCCGCCCCGGGACGGCCGGGGCGGCCGCAGGCGGAGCAGAACGCGTCCGGCGCCGTCAGAGCACGTCCTGCAGCGCCCGGATCGGGACGTCGAGGTCGGCGAGCATCCGGACGTCGTCCTGGGGCGACCGGCCGAGCGTCGTGAGGTAGTTGCCGATGATGAGGCCGTTCACCCCGCCGAGGATCCCCGCGCCCTGGAGGTCGCGCAGGGCGATCTCGCGCCCGCCGGCGAGCCGCAGGAGCGTCCACGGCAGCACCAGTCGGAACAACGCGATGGCGTGCAGCGCCTGGCGCGGTGACAGCGGGGAGCGCGCCGCGAGCGGCGTCCCCGGGCGGGGGTTGAGGAAGTTCAGCGGGGTCTCGCTGGGGCGGAACGAGGCCAGCTCGAGTGCCAGCTCGGCCCGCTGCGTCGCGCTCTCGCCCATGCCGACGATGCCGCCGGAGCAGACCTCCATCCCGTGCTCGCGCACGAGGTCGAGGGTCGCCCAGCGCTCGTCCCAGCTGTGCGTCGAGACGATGCTCGGGAAGAAGGAGCGTGCGGTCTCGAGGTTGTGGTTGTACTTCACGACCCCGGCGTCGCGGAGGGCGGTCGCCTGCTCGGGCGTCAGGATGCCGGCACTCACCGCGACGGACATGGCGGTGTGCTCGTGCACGGCGGCGGTCAGCTCGAGGATGTTGGCCATCAGGCGGTCGTCGGGCCCGCGGACGGCGTAGACGATGCAGAACTCCGACGCGCCCTGCTCCTGGGCGTCCGTGGCGGCCACGATGACCTCGTCCACGGTCAGCAGCGGCTGCGGCTTCACCGGGCTGTCGAACGCGGACGACTGGGAGCAGAAGGAGCAGTCCTCCGGGCAGCCGCCGGTCTTGCCGGACACGATCGACTCGAGCGCGACCTCGTCGCTGGTCCACGCGACCCGGACGCGGTGGGCGAGGGCGAGGAGGGCGTCGAGCACCGTGCCGTCGCCGTCGCCGTCGGCGAACGGGGCGTCGATGTCGAGCTCCGCGAGGGCGTACGCCTGCGCCGGCGTGACGGGCTCGCGTCGGTCGAGGAGCGCGGCCTCGACGTCGGCGAGGAGCCGCGGGGGGGCGCCGAGGTAGGACGCCACCTCGGCGTCGTCGCGGGAAGGGGTCGGGCCGGGCAGGAGCGGCACGGTCACGCGGGCCTCGGAGGTCGGGGTGATCGGAGCGGGGAGCCTACGAGGGTCCGGGGGGACGGCGTGCACGGAGACAGATGGTGGCCGGGACGCGGTCGAGCTTGGCGTAGCCGTCCTCGTCGAGCCAGCCGCGTTCGATCCAGCGCCGGTCAGGGACGGGGGCGGGCTCGAGCAGGCGTTCGACGACCAGACCGGCGTCGGTCACCGCGGTGAACCAGGCGGCCGGGGAGCGGAACCACGACCGGAACGACAGCTCGTCCTCCGTGAGGCCGTCCCACACCCAGTCGCGCTGCTCGCCGAAGTAGCTCCCGGTCCACGGCCACGGCGGCGCGTCCTCGGTGGCGGCCTCGGCGGGGTGCATCACCGAGAACGCCAGCGTGCCTCCCGGGCTGAGGACGCGGCGGACGCCGGCGAAGAGCCGGTCGAGAGGGTCCACGTAGTTGAGTGCCTGGACGGAGACGACGAGGTCGAAGGAGTCCGCGTCGAGCCCGTCGAGGTCGGCGGCGTCGGCGTGGACGAGGTCGGCCGCGACGCCGGCGCCGTCGAGCCGTCGCCGGGCGTGCTCGAGCTGGGACGACGAGACGTCGAGCCCGGTGAGCGCGCCGGCCCCGAGCCGCGCGAGCGCGACGAGGTCCTGTCCACCGCCGCAGCCCAGGACCAGCGTCGTCGCCCCCTGGACGACGTCGCTCACGAGCCCGAGCTCCGCCTCCGGCGGGGTCCGCCAGCCCCAGGCGAGCTCGTCGTCCGGCCAGCCGACGTGCTCCTGGTACGCGCCCGCGAGCGCGTCCCACGAGGCCTCGTTGTCGGGGGTGGTCACCGCCGCAGGCTACGGCGGCCGGCCGCGCGTCCCAACCGCCGGCGACCCGCCGGTGCGCGCTCCCCGTGACCCCGCGCGCGCTGGGACTTCAGGTCCGCGCCGGAGTGGCCGTTGGTAGAGGGCATGGACCGCTGCGTGTGCGTGGGCGCGCCCCGGGCGGGGGCGGACGATGAGGGTGGCTTCACGCTCATCGAGCTGCTCGTGGTCGTGATCATCATCGGCATCCTGGCGGCCATCGCCATCCCGG
>JAHWJY010000212.1 GCA_019348135.1 Actinomycetota bacterium | reverse complement strand
ACCTGGGTGCTCGTGGTGCGCCGGTCCGACGCGCTGTGACCACGGCGGCGGTCCCACGCCGGCGGCTCGGGTGGCTTCTCCTCGCGGTCGCGGTCACGACCGTGCTGGCCGCCGCCCCCGGCGCCGGCGTGCGCGCGACCTTCGGCGCCCACACCACCGCCGACGAGCCCCACTACCTCCTGACCGCGCTCAGCCTGTGGGAGGACGGCGACCTCGACGTGGCGGACGAGCTCGCGGACGAGCGCTACCGGCCCTTCCACGAGATCAGGCTCTCCGACCAGGCGGCTCCGGCCGCTGACGGTCGTCGCGTCGCCCCGCACGACCCGCTGCTGCCACTCCTGCTCGCCGCGCCGATGGGGCTGGGAGGCTGGGTGGCCGCCAAGCTCGCGCTGGCGCTCCTGGCCGGGGCGCTGGCCGCGGCGACGGTGTGGCTCGCCGTCCGGCGCTTCGACGTCCGGCCCGGCGTCGCCACGGTCACGGTCGGGCTGCTGGCGGCGAGCGTTCCGCTGGCGCCGTACGGGACCCAGGTCTACCCGGAGGTGCCCGCCGCACTCGCGACCGTGCTCGCCGTCGCGGCCGCGACGGGCCCGGCTCGGCCCCGCACCGCCGTGGGTCTCGTCCTCGCCGTCACGGCCCTGCCGTGGCTCGCGGTGAAGTACGTCCCGGTCGCCGCCACGGTGGCCGTCATCGGGCTGTGGCGGTGGTGGCGGGCGGGTGCCCGGCCGCTCGTCCTCGCGGCGGTGGCCGGGTTCCTGCTGAGCGGGCTGGCCTACGTCGTCGGCCACCTCGCCTGGTACGGCGGGCTCACCGTCTACGCGGCCGGCGACTTCTTCCAGGAGCACGGCGGGCAGCTCACGGTCGTGGGCACCGCACCGGACTACCTCGGCCGCGCCCGGCGGCTCGTCGGTCTCCTCGTCGACGACGAGTTCGGCGTCGCCGCGTGGCAGCCTGCGTGGCTGCTGCTCGCGCCGGCGATCGGCGCGATCCTGCGTCGCGCCGACGCCCGCGCCGCGCTGCTGGCCCCGCTGGTCGCCGGCTGGCTGACCGCGACCTTCCTCGCCCTCACGATGCAGGGCTGGTGGTTCCCCGGCCGGCAGATCGTGGTGGTCCTGCCGCTCGCGGCGGTCGCGATCGCGGACCTCGCGCAGCGGTCCCGCCCCTGGCTGGCGACGACCGTCGCCGCCGGCGCGGTCGGGGTCGTCTCGTACGCGTTCCTCGTCGTCGAGGGTCTCCGGGGCCAGCTGCGCTGGGTCATCGACTTCGCGACGACCGCGAACCCGTGGTACCGGGTGGTCCGCCACGTCCTGCCCGACTACCTCGACGTGACGTGGCGGACGTGGGCGTTGCAGACCGTGTGGATCGTCGTGCTCGCCGGCGCGGCCGTCGCCGCCTGGCGGTCGACTCAGACCGGGAGGTCGGTCTCGGGCGCCGGGAGCTCCTGATCCCGCCGCTCCACCAGGTAGGCCCCGACCGCGCCGGCGAGGGTGGCGAAGACGACCACGGAGAAGGCCCCCAGCACCACGTCGACCACCCGGCCCACGCCGCCGACCGTGGTGGGCTCCCCGGTGATGGTGACCATCGCCGCGCGGTACAGCGCCTCCGGGTAGGACCCGACGTCGCCGAGCTCGTAGAGCAGCTGGCTGGCGGCGAGGATCACGATCAGCGTCACGGCGCCGAGCCACACCACCCGACCGGTGAGACGCCGTGCCGCCGTCCGGGTCGCCCGCAGCGCCGACGACAGGATCCGTCCCACCCGGAAGAACCGGAGCACGCGCACGGCGCGGAGCGCCCGAAGGATCCGCAGGAACGGCAGCGCCAGGAAGATCAGCTGCCACCAGTTGCGGCGCAGGAACCGCGATCGCGACGGCGCCACGTAGAGCCGCAGCGCGAACTCGCCGACGAAGGCGGCCACGATCACCCAGGACGAGACCTGGAAGACCGTCCCCAGCGCCCCCCGCGGTGCCACGACGGTCTCGGCGAGCACGAGCAGCAGGAACACGACGCCGAGGGCGGACATCGGGGCGTCGAGGCGATCGGCGATCTCGTCGGCGAGCGCCTCACGCTCGGCCGGCGGACGCTCCCGTATGGCCACCGCCTCCGGCTCCCGCTCGTCCATGGTCCGCTCCCGTCCGCCCGGGGGAACGTAACCCGGGCGGACGGGACGCGGCGGGGTCAGCCCTGGTACTCGCCGACCTGGTCCGCGGTGACGCCCAGCCCGTCGTAGACGCCCTCGAGCGCGGTCCGGACGCGGTCGCCGCCGCCCTCGGCGGGCTCGTTCTCGAGCTGCAGCACCGCCTCGACCTCCTCCGCCGCCGCGGCGTCGACCTCGGCGACGAACGGCGCCAGCACCCGCCAGAAGGCGTAGCCCTCGGCCTGGTGGACGCGGGCGCCCTCGGCATCGTCGCCGGCGAGGTCCTCGTCGACGACCGTCGCGTACTTGATCGTGGCCTGGATGTACGGCACGAGCGCCTGGGCCACGAACCCGTCGTAGGCGGCGGTGTAGGCCTCCGCGTCGCCCGCGACCGCCGCGTCGCGCAGGTCCTCGGTCGCGGCCAGGAGCGCCTCGTTCACGCGCTCCCCGGTGCCGAAGTCCTCGCCACGCTTGCTCGCGGTCGCGTAGGGGGCGCAGGAGGGATCGGCCCCGTGGTAGAAGGCCCAGAGCTCGTCGACGTTGTGCGGCGCACCCTCGGCGGGGTCGGTCTCGCCCGCCGCGACCTTCTCGGCGGCCGCGTCGAGTTCGTGGAACGCCCACATCAGCATGACGTGGTTCTGCGTCCCCTTCTGGATCGCCTGGCGGCGCACGCCGTCCGACTCGACCTCGAACACGTCGGTCCCGTCGAGCGCGGCGGTGACGAAGTCGTCGAGGAACGTGGCGGTGCCGAAGTGCTCGGCGGCCGTGTTCCACAGCGGCTCGTCGCGGTCACCGGTGGCGAAGCCCTGCAGCGTCCGGGCGGAGCCGTCGCTGTTCATCGAGTTGCCGCCCTCGGTGTACGCGGCGCGGGCGGCCTCGTAGTCCGGCTCGCCCTCGCCCGGCAGCGCCTCGCTGATGTCGCAGACGTCGAGCACGGCCTGGGCGTGCGACTCGACGTCGGAGACCGGCTCGTACCCGCCCAGCGTGCCCGAGGCCGCTGCGGTCTCGCCCGAGGCGACCCCGGATGCGCTCCCCGAGGCACTCCCGGACGCGCTGCCCGACCCCGAGGCGGAGCCGGACCCCGATGCGGACGCGCCGCCGGTGCCGTCGATGTTGCGGACGGTGGCGCCGTCGTCGCTGCCGCCGCACGCGGTCAGGACGAGAGCGGTGGCCGCGACGGCTGCGGCCGCGCGGAGCTGGCGTCGGTACACGGGGGTCCTCCGAGGGTCCAGGTGGATGAAGAGTTAGGTCAGCCTAACCTTCCCATGGCCGGTGCCGTCAATCCGCCCGGGGGGGTGCCCGAGTAGCCTCGCCGCAACGACTCCGCACCCCGACCCCGGCTGGAGGACTCCCCCGTGGCCATGACCGCCAGGAGGATCGCCGCCGCGGGGGCGCTCCTCGTCGTGGCGCTCGTCCTGCTGGGGCTGTGGGCGGGCCTGCAGGCCATCCGCAGCGGCTTCGGCCTGTTCGACACCGGACGCGGCGAGTACACCGAGTCCGGGGTCACGGTCGTCGAGAGCATCCGCGAGCTGTCCGAGCTCACCACGATCGAGGTGGTCGAGGCCGTCACGCTCGAGAAGGGCAACGACGCCGGGATCCTCAACTTCCTCCGCGGCGACCGCATCTCGCTCCTGGCGGTGGCCCGCATCGGCGCCGGCGTCGACCTCGGCGAGGTCGAGGAGGGCGACG
>JAHWJY010000211.1 GCA_019348135.1 Actinomycetota bacterium | reverse complement strand
AGGAAGCCGAGCTCGTCCATCAGCCGCTCGGCGTAGAGCGCCCATCCCTCGCCGGTCCCCGGCTTCCAGTAGAGGAGACGGTGGACCCGGGACAGCCGGTCGCCCATGGTCAGCGCGAGCGCGACCTGCAGGTGGTGGCCCGGGAAGCCCTCGTGGTAAGCCGTCGAGACCTCCTCCCACAGCGGGACCGGCGCCTTCGATCCGAGCGACCACCAGATCTGCCCCGGGCGGGAGAGGTCCTCGCTGGGGCTGCGGTACCAGGCGCCGAGGGGCGACCCCGGCGCCGCCAGCCGGACCTCGACGTCCCGGATCTCCACCGGGACGTCGACGTGCCTGCCCGCGAGGAGCTCGAGCGCCCGGTGCTGCCGGTCGAGCATCGCGGCGGCGAAGTCCGCCTGCGTCGCCGCCGCCGCCGACGGGTCCGTCTTGAGCCGGGCCACCACCTCGTGGAGGTCGGCGTCGGGGTCGAGGTCGCCGGCCACGGCGACCATGCGGGTGCGGAGCTCGCCGATCACGCCCCACGCCCACGCGTAGGTCTCGTCGAGGTCGAGGTCCCGTCCCACGTGGTAGGCGGCCTCGAGGGCGTAGCGCTCGCGTCCGACGCCGTCCTCGCTGCTGGCCGCGGGCAGGTACTCCTGCTC
This sequence comes from Actinomycetota bacterium, assembly GCA_019348135.1. Lineage (GTDB taxonomy): Bacteria > Actinomycetota > Nitriliruptoria > Nitriliruptorales > Nitriliruptoraceae > JAHWJY01. Next base: position 3,216 of record JAHWJY010000211.1, on the reverse strand, counting down.
GAGCCACTCGGCGGCGGCCACGTTGGCCGCCCGGGTGACCGCGAGTCCCTCGTGGAGCTCGGCGGCGAGGGCGTCGTCCCCGCCCACGTGCTCGGCGACGACGAGGCTGTACGTGCCGGCGGGCTCGACGGAGGTGCGCAGCTGCCGGATCACCGAGCGGACCTGCCGGGCCGCGACGACGTCGCCCGTCGCCAGGCCCTCGGCCAGGCTCTCACGCCACCCGGCGAGGAAGCGGTCCATGCCTTTCAGCCGTGCCGCGACGGCCGCCCACGCGGCGGGGGAGGACCGGTCCTGTCCGTCGATCGTCTCGCGGACCGCGGCGACCGCGGAGGCGAGGTGGGACAGGTCCCGGCGGTGGTCGCCCCGCTCGATCAGACCGAGCTCGTCGCGGGTGAAGGCGTCGAGCACCCGGACGGCGAGCCGGGCGTCACGGTCCGACCCCTCGGGGAGCGCCGCCAGCTCGTCGCGGGTCCTCCGGAGCAGGTCAGCGAGCGCCTCGATGCCCGCGGGCGACCGATCGTCGAGCTCGTGGTCGTGGCCCTCGATGCCGCGCGTCGTCGCGGCCAGTGGGCTGCGTGCGGCGTAGTCGTCCACGAAGCGATCGCTCAGCGCGAAGACGGGATGTCGGGTCAACGTGGGTGCTCTCGCGGCGGGGGCGGTGTCCGGCATCGGTCCGGCGGCGCAGTCTAGGGACGTGGGACCGGTCCGCCGCGGTCGGGGGGTCCGCGCCGCCGGTAGCATCGCGGCCGGTCGACAGGTGGAGCCCGGATGTGGCGCGAGGGGTACGTCCCGGGGGGTGACACCCGGTTCTGGGTGCGTGCCATGGGCCACGGCGACGACCTCGTGGTCCTGCTGCACGGCTGGCCCGAGGACGGGACGATGTGGCGGCGCGTCGCGCCCATGCTCGTGGATGCCGGCTACCGCGTCGTCTGCCCGGACCTCAAGGGCTTCGGCCGCTCGGACAAGCCGCGGCGGGGCTACGACCCCGAGACCCTCGGTGACGAGATCAGCCAGCTGATCCGGAACCTCCACGTGAAGAAGGCCGTCGTCGTCGGGCACGACTGGGGCGGCGCCGTCGCCCTCGCCACGGCGTTCCGCCACCCCGGTCGGGTGCGGTCCCTGGTGCTCGCCTCGGCCCCCTACCGCCAGCTCGACCTCCGCAGCGCCTGGCACATCCCGCTGATGAACCTCCCGGTCCTGCCGGAGCTGGCCTTCCGACGTGCCGCCGCGCCCCTGATCCGCCGCGCCTTCGAGCACGCGGCCGTCGTCCAGGAGCCGTTCACCGACGAGGTGGTCGAGCACTACGCCGCCGCCATCTCGGCGCGACCCTCGGCGTGGCTGTCGTACTACCGCTCCCTGTCCCGTCGGGCGCTCCTCGAGGGCACCGTGGGCCGGGCCCGGGTCCTCCTGCCCTTCGCCAACCCCCGGTCGTCCCCGCCGCGGTTGCGGGTCCCGACGCTGGTCGTCTGGGGCGAGGACGACCCGGTGACGAAGGCGGAGCTCGCCCCGGTCGTGGCCGCCGACCTCGACGCCGAGCTCGTCGTGATCCCGGGTGTGGGGCACTTCGTGCCCGAGGAGGACCCGCTCGCGTTCGTCCGCGCCATCGTCTCCCGGATCGGCGAGGCGCCGTCGAAGCGGGGGAGCGAGGTCACGGCGTGACGGGACGGGGTGGCGAGCGCGAGCTCCCCGCCGGCGTCGTCTTCGACTGCGACGGGACCCTGATCGACACCGAGCCCCTGTCCGAGCGCGCGTGGCAGGAGGTGCTGGGCCGTCGCGGTTACGTCCCGACCGCCGAGGACTTCGCCGCCGTCCTGGGACGCCCCGGCACCTACTCGTTCACCTACTTCGACGAGCGCGTCGGCCTCGGTGACCCCGACGTGCTGCGTCGGGAGATGCGGGCGGCCTTCGACGACTGCTTCGAGCAGGTCGAGGTCTTCGCCGACGCCGTCGCGACCATCCAGGAGCTGCACGCGGCCCGTGTCCCGGTCGCCGTCGCCTCGTCGTCGAGCCGGCGCCACGTGCTGCGGTCGATCGCCAGCTGCGGCCTCGCGGACGTGGTGGTGGCCGCGTTCGGCGCCGACGACGTCGACGACCACAAGCCGCACCCGCGCCCCTACCTGGCGGCGGCGGAGGCCCTCGGCGTCCCGGCCCGGCGGTGCAGCGCGGTGGAGGACAGCCGGGTCGGGATCGCGTCGGCGTCCGCGGCCGGGATGTTCACGGTCGCGGTCCGTCGCGGCAACGTCCCGGAGGCCGACCTCGCCGGCGCGGACCGGGTCGTCGACGAGATCACCGTGGCCGCGCTGGTCCCCTGAGGTCAGTCGCGCGGGAGGTCGAGCTCCTGGTTGACGATCTCGCGCGCGACGTCCTTCAGCTTGCGCTGCGTGGAGCGGGCGTACCGGCGGATGCGGTCGAAGGCCTCCTCGACGGGGATGTCGTGGCGCGCCCCCACGACGCCCTTGGCCTGTTCGATGACGGCCCGGCTCTCCAGCGCGATCTGGAGCTGCTGGGCGAGGGTCGTCTGCTCCGCGAGTGCGCGGCTGTTCGCGATGTACGACGCGGCGACCTCGACCAAGAGCTGCGCCGTCCGCACCGCCTCTTCGCTCAGCTCGCCTGGCTCGTCGGAGATGATGTCGAGCGATCCGATGAGGTGGCCGGCGTGGTGGATCGGCAACGCGTGGACGGCGCGGACACCGAGCTCGAGCGCCGCCGCCACGAACCGCGGGTAGAGGTCGGCCACCTGCTCGACGTCCGGGACGACGACGGCGGTCCCGCGCCGGGCGGCGTCCGTGCAGGGGCCCTCCTGCAGCTCGGCCTCGGTCCGTTCGATCGCCCGGCCGGTCTCGGTGTTGGCGGTGCCGTACTGCAGGTCACCGTGCTCGTCGAGGAGGAGGAGACCGACGCCGTAGACGTCGAGGTGGCGTGTGCAGAACTCGTTCAGCGTCTTCAGGATGTCGTCGGCACTGTCCGCCGCCGAGATCGTGCGCACGTAGTCGAGCAGGACCTCCGCGGTCCGCTCGTCCTGTTGCGGTTCGTCGCGCACGCCAACCTCATCCGGTCGGTGCTGGTGGAGGTCCGAACGTAGCGGGCACCCCGTGGGACCCTGCCTCGGGAGCCCGGTCGGTCCGTCCACAGGGAGCCGAACGTACGTTCGGTCGGTGTCACAGGGTCGGGGTAGGTTCCCGGCATGACCTCGAACCACCGCTCCGTCCCGCCGAC
>JAHWJY010000210.1 GCA_019348135.1 Actinomycetota bacterium | reverse complement strand
TGATGAGCGCGAGCTCCTCCTCGCCCGAGGCGGTGTTCTCGGCCGGGAAGACCTTCGCACCCGAGTGCATCGCGAGCCCACCGCGCTGGTAGACGAGGTGGTTCCACATCCGCAGCCCACCCATCTTCGACTCACCGAAGTAGTCGGAGCCGAACACGCGGGTGACGTAGTTGTCGAGGTCGACGGTGATGAGGCAGTCGCTCGGCTTGCCCGGGGCCGGAAGGGACGGCGTGTAGATGACCGTGAACTGGGCCTCGAAGCCGTCGTCCTTGGGGAAGTACAGCTGCTGCTGCATCGCCGGCACGTTGGCCTGCGTCTTCTCCATGAACAGACGCGAGGCGGTGCGGAACTCGGGGTCCGGGCCGATGTAGCCCTCGATCAGGATCATCTCCTGCTCGGCGATGTGGGCGTCCTGCTTGCGCGCCCACTCGTCGGCCTCCTCGCGGGAGATGGTCGGCTTCGCGTTCGGCGCGTCGGAGACGAAGAAGGTCGACGGCGCCAGCCGGGCCTTGGTCTCGGCCTGGTAGTTGATGTTGTCGAACTCGGTGACCGTGACGCGGGGCATCAGCTCGAGCACCCACTCGCGCATCTGGTCCTGGGTGGGGTTGGCGTGGACGGCCTTGGCCGTGGGGAGCTCGACGGGCATCGGAAGCCTCCTGATGAGCCCGGCGACGCTGCCGAGCGGGGTGGCAGGTTGGTGTCCGCGACGTTGCGGAGAGTTGTCCGGAGGCTAGCCGGGGGCCGGGTGGCCCCACGAACGGAAATCGGTACGGCCGGCCGGGAGCCGTTCCCCTCCGGCGGCTCTCCTGGAGGGGCGGACCGTCCGTCCGACCCCGGCCGGACTAGACGCATCTCACTCACCCGGGCCATTGCCTCCGGGGGTCCGTTCGGGGAGAGTTGCAGGACGGCGCCGCACCAGCGACGTACGGTGTCCAGGCCGAACGGGGAGGCGCGAACGTGGCCACGAACGTACGGATCCGGGACGTGCACGAGGGCGACCTGCTCGAGGTCGACGGCCGCCATGGCCGGGTGTCCATCGCGATGGTGCTCGACGACGACGTGATCCTCGTCCTCGACGACGACGCCGGCAACAGCCGGACGGTGACAGGCCGGGCCGGGGCCGTGAGGCTCATCTCGCGTCCGGAGGCCGACACCCTCGCCGGCGAGGCGTCCTCGCTCACCAACCCCGTCTGACCGCTCAGCTCGCGGTCCCCCGAGGTGGGTGCATCCGGGCACCTATGACGTGCCCACCTGCACCCAGTCGCGCGCGCAGGCCGGTCAGCCGCGGCAGTCGAAGGCGGCGAGGTCGTGCGTCGACAGTGACGGCGGGGCGAGCGCCGGGTCGCTCCCCCAGGCCGTGTCCGGCACGGGGCTCATCGGCAGGGTGACCGCGCCCGCGTCGCGCCACGCGGACTCGGTGATCCAGGCCCGCTCCAGGGCGGCGTCGCCGAGGGCCGCGCCGGCACCGTCGACGTACGTCGCGACGGCTGACGCCCCGGGGGCGTCGATCACCAGGTCGCCCGTCGGCGTGTGGACGGTCGCCGACGTGAAGACCGGGCTGCCGACGACGTAGACCGGCGCGCCCGGCGTCATCGGGTAGAGGCCGAGCATCGCCCAGACGAGCCACCCCGACATCCCGCCGAGGTCGTCGTTGCCGGGCAGGCCGTCCGGCGTCGCGGTGAACACCGACGCCGCCCCGCGGCTCGCGGCCGCGCTCTTCCACGGGGCGCCGGCGTAGCTGTAGGCCCACGGCGCCTCGAGGTCGTGCTCGTTGCCCGGGGCGTACTGGTCGCCGTAGTAGAACAGCCCGAAGACGGTGGCCTGGTTCTGGGCCTTCGCCGGCGCGACCGGCACGGTCGCGGTCGCCGGGAACGAGAAGAACCGGTCGAGGCGTCGCACGGCCTCCTCCCGACCGCCCATGCCGTCGACGAGACCCGCCATGTCGGCCATCGCGAGCCAGGAGTACTGCCAGCTCGTCCCCTCCTGGAACCCGTAGCCGAGCTCGGGCGCGAACGGGGTCAGCCAGGAGCCGTCCGCGAGGCGCGGCCGGATGAACCCGGTCTCGGGGTCCTGGAGGTTGCGGTACGACACGGCGCCGTCGAGGAGCGCGGGGACGTCGCCGGCGCGGTGCTCGCGGTCGGCGACGAGCGCCAGCGACATGTCGGCGAGGCCGTGCTCGAGCGTGGTGCCGGCCGAGCCGGGGCCGCCCTCGACCATCGCGGCCGGCGACGCGTAGTCCGGGACGGGGAGGTAGCCGAGGTCGCGGTACTCGGCGGGGCGGGCGTCGACGAGCTCGAGCATCTCGCGGTAGAGGCGCTCGCGGTCCGCCGGCGACTCCCCGTCGAGCAGGCCACGGCACCACGCCTCGGCCACGAACGGGATCGCCGGGTCGCCGGACATGTAGCCCGCGTCGTGGCCGGCGAGCTGCCACTGCGGGAGCTGGCCCATCGCGTCGGCGAGGTCGAGCATCGACGCGACCATGTCGCGGTAGCGGTCCGGGTCGATCACGGCGATCAGCTGGTTCTGGCCCGGGTAGCTGTCCCACAGCGAGAACTGCGAGTACCGCGGCCGTTCGCTCCAGCGGCGGACCCCGTCGTCCCAGCGGTAGCCGCCGTCCGCGTCGCTGTGCAGGTTCGGGAACAGCTGCGCGTGGTACAGCGCCGTGTAGAACGAGGTGCGGTCGAGGTCGGTCCCGCCGGTGACCTCGATGGGTGCGAGCGCCCCGCGCCACGCCTCCTCGGCGCGGCGGCGGACCTCGTCGAAGGCCATCACGCGCTCGCCGAGCAACCCGCGGAGCTCGCCGTCGAAGAGGTTCTGGAGCGCCCCGTCGGTGTCGTTGTACGACAGCGCGACGGCGAGGTGGACCGGCTCCGCGACGTCGTCACCGAGCTGGGCCAGCACGAGCACGTCGTGACCCTGCAGCTCGTCGCCCGGACCGAGCGGCTCGCCGGCGCGGTCGGTGAACGCGACCGGCCGGTCGAAGCGCATGGCGGTGTGGACCTCGTACTCGCCGCGCACGTCGGTGATGACGGTCCCGATGAGCGTGCGGTCGTCGATGACCTCGAGCCGGGCGAGGTCGTAGCCGCGCAGGTTGCGCGACAGGTCGATCACCACCTTGGCGTCGGTGGTCCGCGGCGGGAACGTGTAGCGGTGCATGCCGGTGCGCTCGGTGGCCGTGAGCTCGGCGCGGACGCCGTAACGGGTCAGCGTCGCCGCGTAGTAGCCCACCTCGGCGACCTCGGTCGCGTGGTCGAACGGGGAGCTGTAGGCCGGGAGCGGGTGCGTCCACGCGAGCTCCTCGGAGAGGTCGCCCGCGGCGAGCTCACCGGTGATGGGCAGCACGGGGACGTGCCCCCCGTGGAACACGCCGGCGGACTGGTGCGTGTGGCTGAAGCCGGTGATGACGGTGTTGTTGACGAAGTAGCCGCCGTAGTTGAGCGGCCCCTCGGTGTCCGGCCCGAGGCCGACCATGCCGTGCGGCAGCTGCGGTCCCGGGTTGGTGAAGCCCGGCGCCACGGACCCGATCATCGGGTCGACGAACGGCAGCGGGTCGACGGCTGCGGTGCCGGCGCTGTCGGCGGGGACGGCGCCGACGAGCCCGAGGGCGAGCGCCGCGACGAGCAACGGTCGGAGCACGGGAGGGTCCTGGCGCGGGGGGGTGACCGGGAGGGTTCGACGGGCGCGGCCGCGAACCCTGCCGGACACCCCTCCCCGGCGTTCTTCGGATCCGTACGCACCTCCGGCGGACCGGGCCGGGGGAAGCGTGTACAGATCCACGTCGGGGTGGGTCGGGCGTCGGTCCAGGTGTGCTCGCGCGCGAACGCCGGCGCCAGCACCGGCGTTCGGGCAGGGTGGGGACGACGGGCGGGGTCCTCGCGTCCGGGGTG
>JAHWJY010000209.1 GCA_019348135.1 Actinomycetota bacterium | reverse complement strand
CGATCTACCTCGACCACGCCGCCTCCACGGTGGTGCGCCCCGCCGTGCGCGCGGAGCTGGCGCGCTGGCTGACCGACGAGGTCGGCAACCCCTCGTCGTCGCACGCCGCCGGGCGGGCGCTCCGGACGGCGGTCGAGGAGGCCCGGGAGCGGGTGGCCACGGCGCTCGGCGCCCACCCGCAGGACGTCGTGTTCACCTCCGGGGGGACCGAGGCCGACAACCTCGCCGTCAAAGGGCTGGTCTGGGCCGGGCTGGCGCGGGGCCGGCGCCACGTCGTCACCACGGCGGTCGAGCACCCCGCGGTGCTGGAGCCGGCGCGCTGGATCGCCGGGCACGAGGGCCTCGACCTCAGCGTCGTCGGGGTCGGGCGCGACGGCCGGGTCGATGTCGACGAGGTCCTCGCCGCGGTGCGCGGCGACACGGCCCTCGTCTCCGTCATGGCCGCGAACAACGAGCTCGGTGCCGTCAACGACGTGGCGACGATCGGTGCCGCGCTGCGCGAGCGGGGGGTGCCGTTCCACACCGACGCGGTGCAGGCCTTCGCGACCCAGGACGTCGACGTGGCCGCGTGGAGCGTCGACGCGCTGGCCCTGTCGGCGCACAAGTTCGGCGGTCCCGCCGGCGTCGGGATCGCCTACCTCCGCCGCGGCGTGCCCGTCGTGCCGCTGAGCCACGGCGGCGGCCAGGACCGCGGGGTGCGCTCCGGGACCCTCGCGGCGGCGCTCGATGCCGCCTGTGGGGTGGCGGTGGAGGCGGCCGCCGGCGACCGCGCCGACCTCCGGGACCGGCTCGGGGCGCTGTCGGACCGGCTCGCCGCCGGGCTGCTGGCGATCGACGGCGTGCGACGCAACGGGCCCGACGACCGGCGCCGGCGCCTCCCGAGCCACGTCCACGTGTCGATCGACGGCGTCGACGGCGAGGCGCTCACGTTCGCGCTCGACCAGGCCGGCCTGTGCGTCTCGGCCGGCGCGGCCTGCGGCGCCGGCGCGCAGAAGGCGAGCCCGGTCCTCGCCGCGACCGGGATCGACGGCGACGCGGCGATCCGGCTCAGCCTCGGCTGGACCTCGACCGAGACCGAGGTGGACCGCGGCATCGACCTCGTCACCGAGACCGTGGCCAAGCTCCGCGCCGTCGGCGGGGGAGCGGTCCGATGAAGGTGCTCGTCGCCATGTCCGGCGGCGTCGACTCCGCCGTCGCGGCGGCGCTGCTCGTCGAGGCCGGCCACGACGTCACCGGTGTGCACCTCAAGCTCGCCGACGTCGCGCTCGACCGCCAGGTGCCCGGGCACGGCTGCTGCACGCTCGACGACGCCCAGGACGCCCGTCGGGTGGCGCAGGTGCTCGACATCCCGTTCTACGTGTGGGACCTGTCGGAGGTGTTCCGGACCGAGGTCCAGGACCCGTTCGCCACGGGCTACGCCGCCGGCCGGACCCCGAACCCCTGCGTCACCTGCAACGAGCGCGTGAAGTACGCGGCGCTCCTCGACCGGGCCCGCCGGCTCGGCTTCGACCTCCTCGCCACCGGCCACCACGCCCGGCTCCGCACCGAGGGTGGGAGGGTGCGGCTCCTGCGTGCCGCCGACCGCGCCAAGGACCAGACCTACGTGCTCTACGTCGCGACGGCGGACGAGCTGGCGCACACGCTCCTCCCGGTCGGGGAGATGACCAAGGACGAGGTGCGGCGGGAGGCCCAGGCGCGCGGGCTGCGGGTCTCCGCCAAGCCGGACTCCTACGACGTGTGCTTCATCCCGGACGGCGACACCGCCGGCTACCTCGCCGACCGGCTGCCGTCGGTCGCCGGCGACATCGTCGACCTCGAGGGGCGGGTGCTCGGCTCGCACGCCGGCGTGTGGCGCTTCACCGTGGGCCAGCGCCGCGGGCTCGGCCTCGGCACGCACGAGCGCCGGTTCGTCGTGGACGTCGACGCGCTGCGCAACCGCGTGGTCGTGGGTCCACGGGAGGCGACCGCGGTGACCTGGGCCGAGCTCGGCGACGTCACGTGGATCGCCGGCGAGGCGCCCACCGGGCCGGTCGAGGTCCAGGTCCGCGCCCACGGCCGTCCCGTCCCGGGACGGGTGGTCCCCACCGACGACGGCGGGACCCGGCTCGAGCTCGACGAGCCCGTCTTCGGACTCGCCCGCGGGCAGTCGGCCGTGGTCTACGCCGGCGAGGAGTGCCTCGGCGGTGGCCGGGTCGTGGCCGCCGAGCGCCCCGCCGTCCTCGCGGATCCGTAGCGGCGACGTTGCCGCGGCGGCGAGGTCGCCGGGACGGGGATGGCGCCCCGGGCCCGTCGCAGCCCGGCAGTAGGCTCCGGCGTCCCTCGACGCACGGGAGCCCGCGCAGTGCCTGACGTCCCCGCGAAGCTGGCCGACGCCCGGGCGCGCCACGACGAGCTGGCACGGGTGCTCCGCGACGCCCGCTACCGCTACTACGTCCTGTCGGACCCGCCGATGACGGACGCGGAGTTCGACCAGCTGCTGCGCGAGCTCGAGGCGATCGAGGACGCCTACCCGGAGCTGCGCACGCCGATCTCACCCACGCAGCAGGTCGGGGCACCGGTCGACGCGGCGTTCCCGCCGTTCCGGCACCTCGAGCCGATGCTGTCGCTCGACAACGCGTTCAGCCGCGACGAGCTCGAGGCGTGGGCGCAGCGGGTCCAGCGCGGTCTGGGCGAGCGCACCCCGCGGTTCGTGTGCGAGCTCAAGATCGACGGCGTCGGCATCTCGCTGCTGTACCGCGCCGGCGTGCTGGAGGTGGCGTCCACCCGCGGCAACGGCGAGGTCGGCGAGCAGGTCACCTCACAGATCCTCACCCTCGACGACGTGCCGTTCCGCCTCGCGGTCGACGAGGTCCCGGACGTGATCGAGATCCGCGGCGAGATCTACTACCCGGTCGACGACTTCGAACGGATGAACGAGCGGCGGATCGAGGCCGGCGAGGCCGCGTTCATGAACCCGCGGAACGCCGCCTCCGGCGCGCTGCGGCAGAAGGATCCGGAGGTCACCCGGCGACGCCCGCTGCGGGTGTGGTGCCACAGCCTCGGGGCGCTCGAGGGCATGCGCTTCGAACGGCACAGCGAGTGGCTCGAGTGGGTCACCGCGGCCGGGCTCCCCGTCGCCGCCGAGACGGCCCTCGTCGACTCGGTCGACGAGGTGTGGGACTTCATCCAGCACTGGACCGAGCACCGTCACGACCCCACCTACGAGATCGACGGGGTCGTGGTGAAGGTCGACGACCTCGCCCAGCGCGCGGAGCTCGGCTTCACCGCCCGCGCCCCGCGCTGGGCGATCGCCTACAAGATGCCGCCGATCGAGGAGCAGACGGTCCTCCGGGCCATCGAGCTCAACGTCGGGCGCACCGGGCGCGTCACGCCGTACGCCGAGCTCGAGCCGGTGAACGTGAGCGGCGTCCAGATCACCTTCGCGACCCTGCACAACGAGATCCAGCTCCAGGCCAAGGACGTGCGGGTCGGCGACACCGTGATCGTCCGGCGCGCCGGCGACGTCATCCCCGAGGTCGTCGGCCCGGTGCTGTCGAAGCGTCCGCCCGACGCCGAGCCGTGGTCGATGCCGAGCCACTGCCCGTTCTGCGGCAACGAGCTCGTCCGCCCCGAGGGCGAGGCGCACCACTTCGACGAGAACGTCGACTGCCCCAACCGCATCTTCGAGTCGCTCAAGCACCTGGCGAGCCGCGGGGCGCTCGACATCGAGGGCCTCGGCGAGCAGACGGTCCAGCTGCTCCTCGACGAGGGTCTCGTCGGTGACCTCGCCGACATCTTCCGCCTGCACGAGAAGCGTGACGAGCTGCTCGGCTTCGAGGGGTTCGGGGCGAAGAAGGTCGACAACCTCCTGGCGGGGATCGAGGAGGGACGACAGCGCCCGCTCGACCGGCTGCTGGTCGCGCTCAACATCC
>JAHWJY010000208.1 GCA_019348135.1 Actinomycetota bacterium | reverse complement strand
CGGGTGGCGGTTGCGGTGGGGGCCGACTGGATGAGGGCCGACAGCGTCAGCAGGTGCTCGGGGACGCCGAGCTGGTCCGCGAGCCGTGACACGACGGTCGCGCGGAGCAGCTCCACCTGGCTCAGCGCGTCGACGGCTGCGTGGATCTCGTCTGCGGCCCGTGGCAGGAACCGCGTCTCGCCGCCGTGCAGCAGCAGGAGGGCCACCGACGTCCGGTAGCGGACGTGCTCGAGGCCGGTGCACTCGTGGGCGAGGAGGCGGAGGAGTTCTTCCACCTCAGCGCAGTCCCAGCAACGGCGCCGGGTCGACGGGCTGCCCGTCGCGGCGGAGTTCGAGGTGGAGGTGCGGCCCGGTGGACTGGCCGGTGGAGCCGACCGTCCCGAGCAGGTCGCCGACGCCCACGCGCTGACCGGCGGTGACCGCGATCGTGTCCTGGTGGGCGTAGCGGGTCTCCGTGCCGTCGCCGTGGTCGACGATGACGAGGTTGCCGTAGCCGCCGCGCACGCCGGCGAACGTGACCGTCCCGGCGGCCGCCGCCCCGATGGGCGTGCCGGCCGGGGCCGCGAGGTCGATACCGGCGTGCAGCCGGTACTGCCCCGTGACGGGATGGACCCTCGGCCCGAACCCGGACGACATCGGCGCGGCGACCGGCAGGCGGAGCGGTCCGGTGGTGGCGACGCCGGCGCTCCCGGCGACCGGGAGGGTCGATGGCAGGGGAGCGGCGCCCGCGACGGGACGGCCGAGCATCTGGGACAGCGGGAGACCGGCAGGCGCTGCCGCGGTATCACGTCCCAACGCCCCGAAGGCCGGGGCAACGGCCAGCGTCGCGACCGACTGTTCGCCGGTGCGGGCCAGCACGCGGGAGAAGTCGCCGGCGGGCAGGTCGGCCTGGATCCGCGACTCGATGGTCCGGATGCGGTCGACGACGCCGGCGAGGTGCTCCATCCCTCACCCGTCGGTCGCTCGGGCCCGGGGTGAAGCGGTCGGCCAGTCAGGTGGGGAGGATCTCGAGGCGTCGGTTGATGGCCGCGAGCGTCGCCTTGGCGGCGGCGAGCTCGGGCTGCTCACCCACGAGCGCACTGCCGGTGTGGGGGATGCCGACCCCGGCGACGGTGACAAGCACCACCACGACCACCACCGGACGGGGGCTCGCGAGGACGTGCAGCTGTTCCAGGGACAGCGTCACCGCCTGGGGGAGGAGTTCCACGACCGCGTCGAGGGTGGTCTCGGCCACACCCTGGAGGAGGTCCCCGGTGGGGGAGACGTCCGCGTCGACGTGCTGGTCCCCACGCCGCAGGCGGATGCACGGGCGCGGTGGCCCGTCGACAGCGATCAGTTCGATGCGCGGGGGTGATCCGGGAGCGTCCATACCGCCACGGTAACCGCCGCCGCTCCGTTCCCCAGGCATGTGGCGAGGGTGCGGAGAAGAAGTCTCACGGAACCGTTAAGGCCGCGACCGGACGTCCGTCATGCATCCCCGAGGCGGCACGGATGCCGACCTCCCGCCGGAAGGAACCGGCGGTCCCAAGGGTGAACACGGAGGACACACCCACATGCGTATCAACCAGAACATCGCGGCGTTCAACGCCTTCCGCAACCTCTCGACCACGAGCGGCCAGCAGGCCAAGTCGCTCGAGAAGCTGTCGAGCGGGTTCCGCATCAACCGTGCCGCCGACGACGCCGCCGGTCTCGTGAACAGCGAGAACCTGCGTGCCCAGATCGGTGGCCTCAAGGTCGCCACGCGCAACGCCCAGGACGCGATCAGCCTCGTGCAGACCGCTGAGGGCGCGCAGACCGAGGTCCACTCGATCCTGCAGCGCATGCGTGACCTGACCGTCCAGTCCGGCAACGTCGGCGTGAACGACGAGGCCGCGCTCCGCGCCAACCAGGACGAGATCACCGAGCTCGCCACCGAGCTCGACCGCATCGCCGAGCAGACCCAGTTCGGCACCAAGAAGATCCTCGACGGCAGCTTCGCGGTCACCCAGGTCGCGGCGACCAACGGGTCGCCGGCCGAGGCGGCAACCATCTCCGGTTCCGCTGCTGCGCTCGCTCCTGGTGGCGGCACCTTCGAGTTCAGTGTCGACGGAACGACGTACACGCTCACCGTTGCGAACAACCAGACGGTCTCCGGTCTCGTCACGCAGATCAACACGGCCGCTGGTGCGACCGTTGCGAGTCTGGACGGGTCGGGGGTCCTGTCCCTGACGTCTCCGACGACCGGGTCCACCTCCGAGGTGACCGTCACGGCGAACAGCACCGGCACGATCCTCACCAACCTGGCCCTGACCGCGGGCCAGACGGACAGCGGTGCCGATGCCGTCGCTCCTGCTGCCGCCTACGAGACCGGTGGTGCGGTGTTCCAGGTCGGCGCGAACGCGGACCAGGTCGTGCGCGTTGGCGTCGGCTCGGTCGAGGCCAACACGCTCGGCACCGGCGCCACGGGACTCGCGGGTGCGTGGACCAGCGTCGCGGACATCGACCTCACCGACACCACGTCGACGACGGTCGAGCAGAACGTCTCCGACGCGCTGAAGATCCTCGACGACGCCATCTCGACCGTGTCGAGCAACCGGGCCGAGCTCGGTGCCTTCCAGAACCGGATGGAGTCGACGATCCGCAACGTGGGCGTCGCGGTGGAGAACCTCTCCGCTGCCGAGTCCCGCATCCGCGACACCGACATGGCGGCCGAGATGGTGAGCTTCACCCGTCACCAGATCATGCAGCAGGCCGGCACCGCCATGCTGGCGCAGGCGAACCAGGTCCCGCAGTCGGTCCTGTCCCTGCTCCGCTGATCACCAGCACACCGGTCAGCGGTGGCGCCCCTCCGGGGGCGCCACCGCACCGGCGGTTCAGCACCGGGAGGTGAGTGATGTTCTCGATCAGCGGGCTCGCGTCGGGCCTCGATACCGACAACATGATCGCGCAGCTGCTGAAGGTGGAGCGGCTGCCCGTCGTGAAGCTCGAACAGCAGCAGACCTCGCTGCGCCGCGTCGACGACGCGTGGGGCAGCGTCACCAAGCGCCTGTCGGCGTTGCGGACGGCGCTCGACGCCTTCTCCAAGGGCGGGTCGCTCGCCGAGCGCTGGAAGGTGGCCTCGTCCACGCCCGCCACGGCCACCGCGACCATCACGGGTACGCCGGCTCCCGGCAGCCTCACGTTCGACGTGACACAGCTCGCCCGCGCGCAGTCCTCGAACAACACCCCGCCCACGGGGCAGGCGTTCGCGAGCCGTGACACGCTCGTGGGCGCGGGGACGTTCACGCTGCAACGTCCCGACGGGTCCGCGATCGCCTCGGTCACGACGACCGCCACCACCACCCTCGCCGACCTCGCCGCGGAGCTGAACGGACTCGGCGGCTTCCACGGCTCGGTCGTCAAGGTCGGCGATGGTGACCACCGCCTGTCGATCACCGCGGCCGCGACCGGGACCGCCAACGCCTTCGTGGTCGCCACCGATCTGACCGCGCTCGGCACCTTCTCCAACGGCGTCACCGCCCAGGACGCGAACCTCACGGTCGGCGGGATGACCGTCACCCGATCGTCCAACACGGTCACGGACCTCGTCGACGGCGTCACCGTCGACCTCAAGGCCGCCGGGACCACGACCGTCACGACCACGCAGGACGTCGACGGCGCCGCCAAGGCGGTCAGGGACGTCATCGACGAGATCAACGCCACGCTCGCGCGGCTGAAGGACCACACGAGCTACGACCCCGCCACGAAGGTCTCCGGTGCGCTGCAGGGCGACTCGACCGCGCGGCGGCTCACCGACCAGCTGCGCCGGGCCGTGATGGACGTGGTCGGCGACATCGCCGGCAACGCCTACACCTCGGCCGGCTCGGTGGGCATCTCGATGAACGAGGACGGCGGGTTCACCGTCGACGAGACCAAGCTCAAGGCCGCGCTCACCTCCGA
>JAHWJY010000067.1 GCA_019348135.1 Actinomycetota bacterium | reverse complement strand
CGATGGTACTGCCGGGGCAACCCGGTGGGAGAGTAGGTCGCCGCGGGAACCACCCTATGAGGAGCGAGGTCGACTGACATCGCTGCTCGACGAACAGCCCCCGACACCACGTCGGGGGCTGTTCTGCGTTCGGGACCGGATCGAGGCCTACGGGCCCGCCGCGCCGTTCCGCGACCTCGACCTCGACTCGAGGTCGAGAGTCCCTCAGCCCACGGGCGTGAGGGTGCCGTCGTCGCGGCGCGTGAAGTAGCGGATCATCCCGGCGGCGTTGGACTCGTAGCCCGAGAGCAGCTCGATGCGCTTCTCGGCGTCCGGGTCGTCGGCGACCGCGGACGCGTCGATCTCGTCCGCGAAGCGCTGCTTCAGCGTCTCGGCGACGTGGTCGAGCTCGGTCGAGGTGTGGTAGGCCGCCTCGGCCGTCGCCGCCCACAGCCGCAGCCGCTCCTCGGCCTCGTCCAGCGCGGCGTGCGCCGGGTCGACGTGGCCGTAGTGGGCGAGGTAGATGCGCTCCGGGTCGCGCCGGCGGTAGCGGTCGATGGACTCGAGCGCCGCCTCGAGGTGGAAGTCGGCGGGCGGGGTCGCCGGCCGGATGTAGCTCATCCCGGGCAGCCGCACCCCCACCGAGTCGCCGGTGAAGATGGCGCCGGTCCCGGAGTCGTGCACGCCGATGTGGTGCTTGGCGTGACCGGGGGTGTAGAGGAGCTCGAGCGTGCGGCCGCCCCCGAGGTCGAGGGTGTCGCCGTCGGCGACGCCCACGAGCCGTTCGGCCGCGATGGGCGTGCAGGCCCCGTAGACGCTGTCGAACAGCGGCCCGTAGACCCGCTGCGACGACGCGTTCAGCCGTTCGGGGTCGTGCATGTGCCGTGCCCCGACCTCGCTCACCACGACCGTCGCGTTCGGGAACGCCGACGCGACGTCGCCGGCCCCCCCGGCGTGGTCGAGGTGGATGTGGGTGAGGACGAGGTAGGCCAGGTCGTCCGGATCCATGCCGAGGGCGCGCATCCCGGCGATGACGTTGTCGATGGACAGCGCCGGCCCGCACTCCACGAGCGCCGGCCGCGGAGCGGTGAGGAGGTACCCGGCCGTGACGCTCGTCATCCCGCCGGTCAGCGTGTCGATGGCGATCACGCCGTCGTCGTAGGTCTCGATGGGTGGGGCATCTCGCCGCTCGTCGTCCGCCCCGTCCCCGTTCCCCGTGCCGTCGCCCGCCGTCACGTCCGGTCCCTCCTCCACAGCCCGCCGCAGCGTAGCCCTGGCGTCGTCCCGGACCGCCCGTAGCGTCGCGGGGACGCCGTCGAGCCGAGGAGCCCCGCGTGACGATCCCCGCACCTGCCGTCCCGGACGTGAACGAGATCGTCCTCGAGGGCCGCCTCTCCGCCGATCCCGACGTGAAGGAGCTGGACTCGGGCACCCGCCTCGTGCTGCTGCGGGTCGTGTCCCGACGGCCGGACGGCCCGCGGGTCGACTCGCTGCCGGTCGTCGTCGGTCCGCCTCCGCAGCGCGGGCACCGCCGTCTCCCGGGGCAGGCCGCGGCGAAGGAGGTCCGCCGCGCGGCCGGGCTCTCGCTCGACGACCGGGTGCGCGTCGTGGGCCGACTGCAGCGGCACTTCTGGGACGCCGGCGGCATCCGACGCAGCCGTCTCCAGGTCGTGGCCGAGACGGTGGAGCGGCTCGTCCGCCCGGATCAGGTGGGCTCGAGGTCCTCGGCGTCGTCCTCCTCGGCGCTGGGATCGTCCTCGTAGCCGGCCCAGCCCTCGCCGGGGATGCCGATGTGGAGGATCGCCTCGCCCGGCGCCACGAGCGGCAGCGTGGTGCCCCCGATGACGATGCCCGTGTAGGGACTCGACATCGTCGCCCGCTCCGCGCCGAGCGGGCTGGTGGTGGTCCACAGGGGCTGGCCCTCCTCGACCCGGTCGCCCATGCCCACGTGGAGGTCGATGATCCCGCCCCGCTCGGCGCGCAGCCAGCGCGACTCGTGCATCACGAGCGGCGGCTGCGCCGGCGGTGGCGGACCCTCGGCGATCATCCCGAGGTGGGCGAGGGTGCGCAGGACCCCCTCGGTGGCGGTGGTGATGGCGTGGTCGTCGAACCGCAGCGCCTCGCCGCCCTCGTAGGTCAGGACGGGGACGTGGAGGTCCTGGGCCACCTCGCGCAGGGAGCCGGGACGCAGCGTCGCGTCGAGGACGTACGGCGCGCCGAAGGCGATCGCCAGCTCGGTGGCGCGTTCGTCCTCGGTGTGGACCCGCATCTGGGGCACGTTCGTCCGACGGTTGGCGGCCGTGTGGAGGTCGATGCCGACGTTGCTGCCGGCGACGACCTCCTCCATCAGCAGCTTCGCGATGCGTGCGGCCATGGACCCGCCGTGCGAGCCGGGGAAGGTCCGGTTGAGGTCGCGGCGGTCGGGGAGGTAGCGCGAGTGGATCTGCGCGCCGAGCACGTTCACGATCGGCACGACGATGAGGATGCCGGAGAGACCGGACGGGTCGAGCCGGCCGAGGAGCTCGCGGCAGACCCCGATGCCGTTCAGCTCGTCGCCGTGCAGGGCCGCGGTCACGAACATCCGTGGACCGTCCTTGACCCCGTTCAGCACCGCCATGGGGATGGTCGTGCGGTCGCCCGTGTACGACTCGGAGGCGACCGGCGTGACGTCGCGACGCTCACCCGGGGCGACCTCGACGCCGGCGACGGTGATCGGCTCGTTCACCGCGGCGCCGGCGGTGGTGGCGGCGACGGGGTGCGCAGGTAGCCGCGTGCCGGGTCGACGAGGCAGCGTCCCTCCATCGTGAGCCGGCCGATGAGCATGCGGAAGTTCATGCCGTGACGCGTCGTCAGCGTCACGTCCGCGGTGGTGTCGAGCGGGCCGATCACGATGCGCGTCCGGACCACGGGCCGACGCTGCGCCTTGCCGCCCGTGTCGCGCACGACCTTGTAGCCGACGACCGGGGCGACGACCTCGGTCCTCGTCGGCGTCTCACGGCTCCCGACCAGCACGTGGAACGTCACGACCGGGAGGGTCTCGCCCTCGTGCTCGTGCTCGTCGATGACCTCGTCGTCCTCGACGTGCAGCGCGCTCGTCCGCGCCCCCGTGTCGAGCTTGGCGCGCAGCCGCGGGATGCCCCAGTCGGGCAGCGCGACGTGCTCCTTCCAGCCGAGGACGGGCAGCTCACCGGTCACGCCGGCCACTCCGCCCGTGCGACGACCCGACGGACGGCGGTGTCGACGGCCTCGGGCTCCTCGATCGGCAGCACGTGCGTGGCGCCCGGGAGCTCGAGGAGCTCCGCGCCGGGGATGGTCTCGGCCATCCGCCGCGCGCGCCGCGGCGGGGTCATCCCGTCGTCCCCCCCCGAGAGCACGACCGTCGGCACGGCGATCGTCGGCAGGATGTCGGCGGACGAGTGCGCCTGCATGGCGCGGAACATGCGCAGCAGCACGTCGGGGTCGAGGCCGGCGACGTGCTCGAAGTAGGCCTCCAGCGTCTCGCGCGGGGCGCGGGCACCGATGCCCCCGATGGCGCGGCCGATCCAGTACGCGAGCGGGGACCGCAGGCCGGCGCGGAGGACCTCCGTCGCCGCCCGGGGAGCGGGCCACATCGCCAGCTCGATGAGCGGGAAGAGCAGGACGCCGGGGTCGCGTCCGAGGAGCGTGCCGAGCGGATGGCCGAAGGCGCCGGCGACGGCCACCAGTCCCGCGACGAGCTCGGGGTGCGCACGGTAGGCCTCCGCGATGACCTGGACGCCGTAGCTGTGCCCCACGAGCACCGCGCGGTCGACCTCGGCGGCGCCGGCGACGGCCGCGAGGTCGCGGACGACGGAGGCGACGATGACCTCCTCGCGGTTCGCCGGCGACCCGGACCGGCCGTGTCCCCGGTAGTGCCACCGGACGACGCGGTGGTCGACGGCGAGCAGCGGCCACACCCGGGCCCAGTAGCCGTCGTCGCAGGCGATGCCGTTGCACAGCACGACGGCAGGCGCGTCCGCCGGTCCGTCCGCACGCCAGGCGATGGCCGTGCCGTCGCTCGACCGTACGCGCTGCCAGCCCGCGGCCGTGGCCGGGGGCGGGACGGGGGTCGGCGCGGCGCTGACGGGCCACCTCGGGACGGGGACGGGCGGACGCGCCGAGCCTACCGACGGGCCGCCCCGCGCCCGCTCTCCCGCGCCCACGCGGCGGACCGGGAGACGGCTCAGCGTCGTGCGGCCGGCCGGTAGGTCGGCTCGCCCCGGCGCTCGTGCCGGCGGTCGAGGACGACGAGGAGGAGGATGCCGACGACGAAGCCCGCGACGTGGGCGCTGTAGGCGACACCGTCCGCGATCCCGGAGCGCGTCGCCAGCACCTGCAGCCCGAACCACGCTCCCAGGACGAGCCACGCCGGCAGGGTCACGATCGCGAAGATCAGGAACCACGCCGTGATGCGGGCTCCGGGGACGATCCACGCCACGAGGTAGAGCGGGAAGGGCACGTAGGTGTGGACGTACGCGCGCGGGAACAGCACCAGGTAGGCGCCGAGGATGGCCGCGACCGCGCCGGAGGCGCCGAGCAGCGGCACGATCGACCCCGCGTTCAGCACCGCGAAGGTGGCCGTCGCCGCGAGCCCGCCCGTGACGTAGAAGAGCAGGAACCGCAGGTGGCCGAGACGGTCCTCGACGTTGTTGCCGAAGACCCACAGGAACAGCAGGTTGCCGCCGAGGTGGGCGAGGTTGCCGTGGAGGAACATCGCCGTGAACGCGGAGAGGAGGACGTTCTTGTCCGGCACGGCGGCGGCGTCGCACGCCGGGGACAGGACCGAGGCGAGCTGGGCGTCGGTCAGCTGGCGGAACGTCAGGAGCTCGCGCGGGACGGCCGCCCACTCGAGGATGAACGCCTCCTGTCCGCAGGTCGACCGCTGGACCTGGAGGAGGAAGACCGCGACGTTGGCGAGCACGAGCAGGACGGTCACGAACGCGCGGCGGTGGGTCGGGTTGACGTCGCCGACCGGCAGGACCACGGCTCAGAGCACCGCGCGCAGCCGCAGGAGGTCGGTCATCGACGCGTCGATGCGGACCCGGCCGTCGTTCACGGCACGCCGGAACTCGGCGTCCTGGTTCACGAGCGCGAGCAGGTCGTCGCTGTCGACCCGGACGCGGATGTCGGCGCGCCGGTCCGGCTCGCCCTCGTGCAGTTCCGTGAGCTTCCCGTCGCGCCAGAACGCGTGGTAGACGAGGCCGAGATCGGGGCACTCGGCCTGGATCGTGCGCCGGCTCGGCATCATCGCCCGGTAGGTGGGGTCGACGCGCTCGAGGCGGCTGATGAGCCCGTGCAGGATGCGCTCGACCTCTTCCACCGACGCCAACGTGTGCTCCTGCTCGGGGGACGGCCGCGCGGGGACGCTACCAGGGCTCCGAGGCCGGACGGACGGAGCGGCGGACCGTCCGGCGAACGCCCGCCACCCTGTACGGAAGGAGGTAGCGTCGGGCCGTTCGTCCCTGGTGCGACCCGAACGGCCGTGGTCGTGCGGTCGTGTCGGGACCGACACTGGCCGCCGAGCAGTGACCACGTCCCCGCCTCCCCGCCGGCACTCACCGGACACCGGGGAACCAGGAGCACACATGAGCGCGATCGACCAGCCCTCCCCGCAGAAGGCCCAGCGGATCGTCCCCGTCCCCACCCTCCGCTGCACCAGCGGTGGCGCCAGCGGCACGGCCATCCGGATCGACCAGGAGGAGGGGACGCTGGGACGGCGCGAGGACAACACCTACGTGCTGGCGGACCCGCAGGTCTCGCGCGTGCACGCCCGGCTGTCGAAGCGCGGGGGCTCGGTGATCGTGGCCGACCTCGGCTCCAGCGGCGGCACCAAGCTCAACGGCGAGAAGCTCGACGGCCCCTTCGTCGTGAACCACGGCGACACGATCTCCTTCGGGACGGCCGAGTGCCGCTTCGAGGACCCGGCGGCGGCGGCCAACAACGAGGCGCCCACCATGGTCTTCGAGGTGCCCGAGATCGAGACCGGCCCGTCGCTCTCGCCGCGCCAGCAGCAGGTGCTCGAGCTCATCGCCGAGGGCATGACGAACTCCGAGATCGGCGACCAGCTCGGCATCACCGAGCGCACCGTCAAGGCCTACGCCCAGGAGCTCTACGACAAGCTCGGGACGCGCAACCGCGCCGGCGCGGTCGCCGAGGGCGTCAAGAACGGGTTCCTCTGACCGACCCGTCGGGGTCGGCCGGTCGAGCAGCGTCGGAGACGACCTCGCGCTCGGTCAGGGTCAACGACCACCACAGCGCGCCGGCCCAGGCGGCCCCGAGCACGGTGCCCGCCACGACATCGGTCAGCCAGTGCGCGCCGAGGTAGAGACGCGAGACCGCCACGAGGACCACCACCGCCGCGGTGAGGACGACGACCAGCACCCGCGCCGCACGGCCGACCACCACGGTGAGCGCCAGGAGCGCGAGCGCGACCCAGAAGGCGGACGCCTGTGCGGCGTGGCCCGACGGGAAGGCGAGCCCCGTCTCCGGGGTGAAGGCGACGTCGGCGCCGGGACGTTCGCGTCCGACGAGGGGCTTGGCGATCCCGTGGAGCAGCGCCGCGCCGAGGTAGGCGCCACCCAGGAGCTGCAGGCCCAGCCAGTCGTCGCGCCGCCACCGCCACGCGAGCCCGACCGCGGCGGCCGCGGGGACGAGGAACACCGCGTCCCCGGCGTCGGTGACGACGGACCACAGCGCGCTGCGCAGCGGGGTGCGTCCGCGGTGGAAGGCGTCGAGCACGGCGAGGTCGAGACGCGTCCCGTCGCCGGGGGTGAGGGCGACGAGGAGCGAGCCGACGGCGAGGGCGAGGAGCAGCAGACCGGTGAAGCTCGCCACGACCCGTGCGGCCCTCATCGAGCCGACCCGTCCGCGGCGTCGGCGGCCCCGTCCTCCAGCGAACGGCGCAGCGCCGCCACGAGCCCGGTCAGGTGCCCGTGGTGCGTGCCGGGCCAGAACACCTGCTCGCACGAGGCGCAGCGGGAGAAGCGCTCGGCGTCCCGGGCCCGTGGCGGGACCTCGCGGACGACCGCGGCGCGGTCGACCTCGACGAGCTCGCCGTTGCAGCGCAGACAGCGCGTGAAGGGACGCAGCGCCCCGACGAGGTCGTAGCGCCGCGCGACCTCGAGGGTCTGGGTGAACGGCTCCTGGCTGCGCACGCAGTGGCCGTGCACCACCTCGCGACGCATCAGCAGGCCCCGGTCGCGGGTGAGCAGCACGCGGTCCTCGGCCACCGCGACGGCGGCGAGCAGGGGGTCGTCGGCGGCCGTCCGGTACCAGCTGTCGAGGCCCAGGAGCCGGAGGTTGCGCGCCAGCGTGCCGAGGTGCACGTCCAGCACGAACCGGCGCGGCGCCTCCGCGGGCCGCAGCAGCCCGGCCACCTCGAGCGACCGCGACGGCGGGTAGACGGCCACGCGCTCGCCGCCGTGGACGAGGTGGTCGAACCCGACGGGCTCGCCCCCCACCACGAGCAGCCCCACGTCGGTGTGCGGCACGCCCACGGACTCCACCACGTCCTTCACCGACCTCGCGGCACCGAGCGGCACGTCGACCGTCCCGTCGCGGTCGACCCCGCGCGCCAGGTCGGTGAGGTCGCCGTAGAAGCGCAACGTCGTCCGTTCCACGTCACCACCCCAGCCGGTCGAGCCGCGACGTGACGGCGCCGACGTAGCCGGCCCCGAACAGCTCGACGTGCACCAGCAGGTGGAACAGCTGCAGCGCCGGCCGCCGCCGCTGCCACCCCTCGTCGAGCGGCCAGGCCTCCCCGTAGCCGCGCCGGAAGGCGTCGGGCAGCCCGCCGAACACGTCCGCGAAGGCCAGCTCGAGCTCGCGGTCGGCGCGGTGGACGGCGGGGTCGATGAGCCAGCGCCCGTCCACGACGTTGCCGGACCAGAGGTCGCCGTGGACGAGGCTCGGTCGCTCGTCGTGGGCGAGGAGGTCGGGCAGGGGACCGTCGCAGGCGTCGAGCAGGCGTCCTCGGACGGCGTCCGGTAGCGCCGCGGCGTCGAGCAGCGGCCGGATGCGCTGCTCGACGTAGAAGCGAGGCCAGACGGGATCGGGGGTGTTGCGCTGGGGGAGCGAGCCGATGACGTTGTCGCGGTGCCAGCCGAAGCGGTCCCCGGCGTCCCGCCGGTGGACGGTCGCGAGCGTGCGCCCCAGCTCCTGCCACGCCGGGGGCCCGGTCACGTGCTCGAGGATCAGCAGGTGCTCCTCGACGTGCAGCACGGTCGGGACCGGGGCGCCGGCGTCGGCGAGGGCCGCCAGTCCCTCGGCCTCGAGGGACGCGTCGGTGGGGGTCCGCTTCACGACGACGCGTCGCCCGTCCGTCAGGGTCACCAGCCGGGCGTCCGCGATGGAGCCGCCGGACAGCGGCGCGTCCGTACGGACCTCGCCGAGGCCGCCGGGGAGGCTGCTCACAGCTCGCCGGCGTCGATGCGCCGGACCAGCTCCCGTGCGGTCCGCCGGGTCATCGTCACGACGTCCGCGAAGCCCCGCGCCCCGCCGTAGTACGGGTCGGGGACGTCCTCGTCGGGGCCCTCGGGGTCGAACTCGCGGAACAGCCGGATGCGACCGGCGGGCAGGTCCGGTGGGCTGAGGGCGCGGAGGTCGCGCAGGTTCTCCCGGTCCATGGCGAGGACGAGGTCGTGGTCGCCGAGGTCCTCGGACGTGACCTGTCGGGCGGCGCCGGCGAGGCACAGTCCCACCTCGTCCGCGGCGGCGGTCATGCGCTCGTCCGGGGCGTTGCCGACGTGCCAGGCGCCCGTGCCGGCGGAGTCCACCTCGACGTCGACCTCCGCCTCGGCGGCGGCCTCGCGCAGCGCGGCCTCGGCGGTGGGGGAACGGCAGATGTTGCCCAGACAGACCATCAGGATGCGCATGGCCGGCACCGTACCGGCCGACGCTACGGTGCCGGCCGACGGCAGCGACCTCGGGGCGCGACGGTGGACGGGATCACACGGGGCGACATCCTGGCGGCGGCCGACCGCATCGAGCCGTACGTCCGTCGCACCCCCGTCGTCGAGCTCGGTCCCGGCTCGCTCGGGCAGCCCGGTCCGGTCGTGTGCAAGCTCGAGCTGCACCAGCATGCCGGCTCGTTCAAGACGCGCGGAGCGTTCAACCGGCTGCTCACGAGCGACCGCGCGGCCGAGGCCGGGGTGTGCGCGGCGTCCGGCGGGAACTTCGGCACGGCGATCGCCTACGCCGCCGGCGTGCTCGGCATCCACGCGACCGTGTTCGTGCCGGAGATCAGCGCGCCGGCGAAGGTGGCGCGGCTGCGTGAGCTCGGCGCGGAGGTCGTCGTGGCCGGCCGGGAGTACGCGGAGTCGCTCGAGGCCTGCCGCGAGCGGGTCGCGGCCACCGGGGCCGACATGCCGCACGCCTACGACGACCGCGAGGTCGTCGCCGGCGCCGGCACGCTCGCCCGGGAGCTCCTCACGCAGGTCCCGGACGTGGACACCATCGTGGTCTCCGTGGGCGGGGGCGGGCTCCTCGCCGGCGTCGCCAGCTGGGTCCGGGGCGACGTCGCCGTCGTGTCGGTCGAGTCGCACGGGACCGCCAGCCTCGTCCGGGCCATGTCGGCGGGTACGCCCGTGGACGTCGAGGTCAGCGGGCTGGTCGCGGACTCGCTCGGGGCGCGGCGCGTCGGTGGGCACGGCTTCGCCGCGGCCTCCCGGTGGGTCGACACGTTCGTCGAGCTCGACGACGAGCGCATCCGCTCGGCGCAGACGGCGCTGTGGCGCGAGGCGCGCATCGCCTGCGAGCCGTCGGCGGCCGCCCCGCTCGCGGCCCTGGGTCCCGACGGCTACGCGCCCGCGGCCGACGAGAAGGTGGCGCTGATCGTCTGCGGTGGCAACGTCGACCTCGCGACGATCGGCTGACCCACCGCTGGCGCCGCTCAGGCTCCGCTGTCGGCCAGGTCGCTGCCGAGGACGAGGGTGAGCCCGGAGCCGCTGTCGTCCTCGACCAGCTCGGCGCCGAAGGGCAGGTCCCGCCGCAGCTGCTCCGCGGCCGTGCGGAGGTCCGGGGGGTGGAGGATGCGCGTGGTGTCGCCGATCTCGGTGTTGCCGACCTCGCCCACGGCCCACCCGACGGTGCGCAGCTCCTCCGCGGTCCGGCTCGCCGCTCCTTCGACGCCGGCGCCGTTCAGCACCGACACCGTCACGTCGGCGCGGTCGACGGGGCCCGCGCCGGCGCCGCTCCCGAGCGCGGAGCCGTCCCGGAAGCTCGCGAACAGCTCCTCGGCGGCGGGGTCCGGGACGAGGACCGCGGCGCCCCCCCGCGTCGCCGGCGTCGCCGGGACGGTCGCCGTCACCGCGGACCCGGCGGCGAGCCCCCGCAGACCGAACCCGAGCTTGGCGAGGTCGATGGGACCGAGCCCCTCGTCCGCCGTGAGGGCGCTGCCGATCTCGGCAGCGGTCCGGACGGTGCGGACCGGGTTCACGAGGGTCTCCGGCGCCAGGATCGTGCCCGCCAGGGCCCGCAGGAACGCCTGCTGGCGCTTGATGCGCTCGAGGTCGTTGTCGATCTTGCGGACGCGCACGAAGCCGAGGGCCTCGCGCCCGTCGAGGGTCTGGCACCCGGCGGGCAGGTCGATGCCGGCGGAGGCGTCGCTGATGGGCCGGTCGAGGCACATCTCGACGCCGCCCACGGCCTCGACGATGTCGCGGAAGCCGAGGAAGCTCACGGACACGAACGCGCTGATGGACAGGCCCGACAGGTCGCTGACCGTCTCCACGAGGCAGCCGGGACCGTCGATCTGGGTGGCGACGTTGATCCGGCCGGTCGACCCGTCGCAGCGTGTCACGTAGAGGTCGCGTGGGAACGCGAGCATCCCGACCTTCCCGCCGGAGATCGACAGGACCATGATCGTGTCGGTGCGGGCACCCTCGGCGCTGCCGGTGGTGAGCTCGCGACGCTCCTCCTCGGTCATCCCCTCGCGACTGTCGGAGCCGACGACGAGCACGTGCATCGGGCCCGAGGACTCCTGCAGGCCCGTCACCGGCACGCGCGTGATGTTGGCGTTGGCGACCAGCCCCACGGCCACGCCGTAGACGACGGGCAGCAGCAGGAGCAGCACGAGCACGACCGCGAGCCCACGACGTCCGCGCCGGCGTCGCCCCCCGGACACGGTGGGGCCCCAGGTCTCGCTCGGGACGGACACGGGTACGGCTCCTAGAGGCCGGGGGAGGGGGGTGACGCGCGCCGGGGTCCGCGGGTCGCGTCGTCGGCGGCGGGAGTCTCGCACCTCCGACCGGGCGCGACCATCACTCGGAGGCCGGTCCCTCGAACGCGGGGCGCCGCTTCTCGCGGATGGCCGCGATGCCCTCGCGCACGTCCGGTCCGTCGAAGCCGAGGAACTCGAGCGCGAGCGAGGCGTCGAAGATCGGACCGGCGGTGCGCAGCCAGTTGTTGAGGGCGTACTTCGTCCAACGGATCGCGCTCTGGCTGCCGGCGGCGAGACGCTCGGCGACGGCGAGCGCCTCGTCGTCCACGCGGTCGTCGTCCACGCACAGCGAGACGAGGCCGATCCGCTCGGCCTCCTCACCGGAGAGCGGCTCGCAGGTCAGGAGGTGGTACTTCGCCTTCGCCATCCCGCACAGCAGCGGCCACACGATGGCCGCGTGGTCGCCGGCGGCGACGCCGAGCTTGGTGTGGCCGTCGATGATGCGCGCGCTGCGGCCGGCGATCGAGACGTCGGCGAGGAGCCCCGCCACCAGCCCGGCGCCCACGGCCGGGCCCTGCATCGCCGACACGATCGGCTTGGAGCAGTCGATCACGTTGTAGACGAGGTCGCGGGCCTCCCGGTGGACGCGGATCCGGGTCTCGAAGTCGTCGGCCATGTCGCGCACGAGGTCGAGGTCACCCCCCGCCGAGAACACCCCGTCCGCGCCGGCGATGATGGCCACGCGGATCTCGGGATCGCGGTCGATCTCGGTCCAGACGTCCGCGAGGTCGCGGTGCATCTCGTGTCCGGCGGCGTTGAGCCGGCCGGGCGCGCGCATCACGACACGCAGCACGTGCTCGGTCGGACGCTCGAACTCGAGGCTGGCGAAGCGGGCGTAGCGCTCGGGGACGGCAGCGGTCACGTGCGGTCTTCCTGGTCGACGACGTCGGCCGGGAGGATGGCACACCCGCGCGGGATCCGGTGTCCTCGGCCCGGTGGTCAGCCGGCGATGGTGAGGACGAACGGCTCCGGCTCGGGAGCGGAGGTGATCGCCCGGAGCTCGTCCCAGGCGTTGAGCACGATGCTGGTCCGTGGCCTCGTCGCACAGACGGGGCACGAGTCGCCCCCGCCCGGCAGGAGTTCGGCGATGTCGCAGTGCTCGGTCAACGGTCGCTCCTCGTGGTCCCCGGTCCATCCGGACACCTCGGTCAGCGGCGGAGCAGCCTGCGGAGTTACGGAGAGTAGTGAAACGGATGCGGAGAGTTGCGCAGAGCGCACACCGGGAGCCGCCGGGCGCGCCCCGCCTCGCCTACGGTGCCGG
>JAHWJY010000207.1 GCA_019348135.1 Actinomycetota bacterium | reverse complement strand
CCGGCCAGGACGTCGAGGTCGGCATCGCCGAGGACGTCCTCGACGCCTACGCCGCCGCCCGCGACGCGTGGCTCGACGAGGTCGAGGCGGGCTGCGGCCGACACGGCATCTCCTACGCGCGCGTGGTCGACGACCACAGCGTCGAGGACCTCGTGCTGACGACCCTCCGCGCTCTCGGGGTGGTCGCGTGAAGGCGGTCGCGTGAACCTCGCCGCACCGCTCGGGCTCCTCGCCGCGGGGCTGACCGTCCCGTTGGTCGTCTGGTACGTGCTGCGCTCGCGCCGGCCACGCGTGACCGTCGCCTCGACCTTCCTCTGGAACCGATCCGAGCGGTCGGTGCAGGCGGCGGTGCCGTGGCAGCGTTTCCGGCCGGACGTCACGTTCTGGCTGGTCCTGCTCGCGCTGCTGATCGGGGCGCTGGCGCTGGCGCGGCCGTTCCTGCGCGTCGAGGCCGAGCTCGGCGACCACACGATCCTGGTCGTGGACGCGTCGGCCTCCATGCTCGCGGACGAGGACGGCCCGACCCGCCTCGAGCTGGCACGCCGTGAGGCCGAGGAGCTCGTCGGCAAGCTCGGCCCCGGCCAGGAGGTGTCCGTGGTCGAGGCGGGCACCCGCGCGCGGGTGCTGCTGTCCGCCGGCGGTGACCCCGGCACGATCCGGTCGGCGCTGCGCAAGGTGCGGCCCACCCACGGGCCGGCCGACCTCGTCGACGCCTTCACGCTCGCCGCGGCGCTCGAGCGTCCCGGGCAGAGCACGGTCGTGCACCTGCTGACGGACGGCGCCGTCCCCGACACGGCCGCCGCCGCCCTGCCCGTCGGCACGGTGGTGACCGCCGTCGGCAGCGACCGCCCCAACCTCGCGGTGTCGCAGCTCCAAGCCGTCCCGCTCGGCGCCGGCGCCAGCCAGGTGTTCGTCCAGGTGCGCAACTTCGGCGTCCTGCCGACGACCGGCCGGCTGACCCTGAGCGTCGACGGCGAGGACGTCGTCGAGGAGGAGCTGCGGTTCGGTCCCCGCGCGACCGTCGACCGCGTGCTGTCGGTCGCCGGCGGGGACGGCGAGGTGCTCGTCGCACGGGTCGAGGCGAGCGGCACCGACGTCCGCACCGGCGAGGAGCAGGGCGACGCGCTGTCGGTCGACGACGCCGCGTACGCCGTGCTGTCGGCCCCGCGCGAGGTCGCCGTGCTGCTGGCCACGCCCGGCAACGTCTTCCTCGAGGCCGCGCTGGCGGCCGTCCCGGGCGTGACCGTCGACGTGCAGCCGAACGTCCCCCAGGACCTGGCCGACGTCGAGCAGCCGCGGAGCGGACCTCGCAGCCAGGTCGACCTGCTGGTCGTGGACCGGGTCAGCGCCCCGCTCGCCCCGACGGTGCCGACGATGTACGTGGCGCCGACGCGCCTCCCCGCCGGCGTCACCGGCGCCGGCGAGGTCGAGCTCCCGACCCTCACCTTCCAGGACGCCGGCCACGAGCTCCTCGCCGACGTCGAGCTCGCCGGCGTGCAGGTCGCCGCGGCCACGCCCGTCACCGCGCCGGCGCTGACGCCGATCGTGTCCGGGCCCGACGCCGCGCTCGTCCTCGCCGGCCGGCTGGACGGCACCCCCGTCGTGCTGGTGACCTTCGACCTGCTGCGCTCGAACCTGCCGCTGCAGGCCGCCTGGCCCGTGTTCGTCGCGAACAGCGTGTCGTGGCTCGCCGGCCCGCCGGTGACCGCTCCCTCC
This sequence comes from Actinomycetota bacterium, assembly GCA_019348135.1. Lineage (GTDB taxonomy): Bacteria > Actinomycetota > Nitriliruptoria > Nitriliruptorales > Nitriliruptoraceae > JAHWJY01. Next base: position 2,226 of record JAHWJY010000207.1, on the reverse strand, counting down.
ACCGCCGGCGCGACCGTGACGCTGCCGGCGCCGCCCGGCACGACGGCGGTGGTCGCCTCGCCCCCCGGCGGCGGACCGGTGCGGCTCGATCCCGCCGACCCGCGGCTCACGGTCGACCAGGTGGGGGTGTGGCGCCTCGACTACGAGGGCGAGCCCGCCTCGGCCGCGGCCACGACGCTCGCGGTGAACGCGGCCGCCGAGGAGGGCGACCTCGCACGCGAGCGCCCCGACCCGGTCGAGGCCCGCGCCGACGCCGCCGAGCGCACCGCCGGCGCGGCCGAGGGCCGCCAGAGCCTGGTCCGTGAGCTCCTCGCCGTGGTGCTCGCGCTGGCCGCCCTGGAGTGGATCTGGGCGTACGCGCTGCGGCCGGCCCTGCGCCGGCGGCGCCAGCGCCGACGCGGGTCGCGCGGCGCGAGCGGCGGGACGCCCGCCACCGCCCCGGCCGGCGCGGGCGGAGGGAGGCGCTGATGCCGTTCTCCGTCGACGACCCGCGCTGGCTCCTCGCCCTGCTGCTCGTGCCGCTCGTGCTCGTGCTCGGCCGGCGCGGCACCGGGGTCGTGCGCGCCCGCCAGCTGCGGGCCGCGACCTGGCTGCGGGCGATCGGGGTGGCGGCGCTCGTGCTCGCGCTCGCCGGCCCGCGCTGGTCCTCCGCCGGTGACACGGTCGACGTCGCGTTCCTCGTCGACGGCTCGGACTCGGTCGGCTCCGCCCGGCTCGGGGCGGGCGACTGGATGCGCGAGGCCGTCGCGGCCGCCGGCGAGGAGGACCGCGGCGCCGTGGCGCTCTTCGGCCGCGAGGCGCGGCTCGAGCACAGCCTCCGCCCCGACCCCGCCGTCAGCGACCTCGCGACCGTCGTCGACGGCTCCGCGACCGACATCGCCCGGGCGCTGCGCCTCGGACAGGGCGTGCTCGGCTCCGAGCACCGGCGACGGGTGGTGCTGTTCACCGACGGGCGCGCGACCAGCGGCGACGCGGTGACGGCCGCCCGGGAGCTCGCCGAGGCCGGCGTCCAGGTCGACGTCGTGCCGGTGGCGTCGGGCCAGGCGGCCGACGTGCTGGTCGAGGAGGTCCGCGCCCCGAACCGGGTCCGCCAGGGCGAGTCCTTCGACGTCGTCGGCGTGCTCCGCAACACCGGATCGGCGCCGGCCGACGTCGTGGTGGTCGTCACCGCCGACGGTGCCGAGGTGCACCGCGAGGACGTCACCGCCGCACCCGGCCGGACCGAGGTGAGCGTCCCGCAGGTCGCCGAGGAGGACGGCACCGTCCGCTACGAGGTCCGGCTCGCGTCCGGTGCCTCGTCGGTGTCCGAGAACGACGTCGGCCGCGCCGGCGTGCAGGTCCAGGGCCCGCCGAAGGTGCTGGTCTACGAGGGCGAGCCCGGCGCCGGCGACGACCTCGCCCGCGCGCTCACCGCCGCCAGCGTCCCGACCGACCGGATGAGCGCCGCCGACGCCGCGCTGCCACCGCTCGACCGCCTCCTCGACTACGACTCGGTCGTGCTGGTCGACGTGCCGGCGGGCGCCCTCGGCGAGAGCGGGATGGTGGCGCTCGACGCGTTCGTGCGCGACGCCGGCCACGGGCTCGTGAGCATCGGTGGCGACGACGCCTACGGCATGGGCGGCTACGACGGCACGGTGCTCGAGGAGCTGCTGCCGGTGTTCTCGCGGGTGAAGGACCCCAAGCGCCGGCCGTCGGTCGCCGAGGCGCTCGTCGTCGACGTGTCCGGCTCGATGGCCGCCTGCCACTGCCGGCCCGACGGCTTCGCCGGCGGCCCCGGCATGACCGAGGAAGGCGGCATCAACAAGACCGACATCACCAAGGAGGCCGTGGCCCGCGCGGTCCGGGCGCTCGAGTCCCAGGACACGGTGGGGGTGCTGGCGTTCAACGCCACCGCCGAGTGGGTGCTGCCGTTGCAGCAGGTCCCGAGCGACGCGATCGTCGACGAGGCGCTCGCCCGGCTGCACCCCGACGGCTCGACCGACGTCGTCAACGCCCTCGAGGAGGCCATCGCCGGCCTCAAGGACGTCGAGGCGCGCCTGCGCCACATCGTGCTGTTCACCGACGGGTTCAGCGAGGACCCGCGGATGGTCGAGACCGCCCGCGCCGCCGCCGAGGCCGGCATCACCCTGTCGGTCGTCGCGACCGGCGAGGGGACCGGCGAGGTCCTGCGGCGCATGGCCGAGGCCGGCAACGGCCGCTACTACCCCGGCCGCGACCTCTTCTCGA
>JAHWJY010000206.1 GCA_019348135.1 Actinomycetota bacterium | reverse complement strand
TCTGCTCGATGCACCACTCGTACTCCTCCTCGGTCTCGCCCTTCCAGGCGAACACCGGCGTGCCGGCCTCGGCGACGGCCGCCGCCGCCTGGTCCTGGGTGGAGAAGATGTTGCAGGACGACCACCGCACCTCGGCGCCCAGGGCCTGGAGCGTCTCGATCAGCACGGCGGTCTGGATCGTCATGTGGAGACAGCCGGCGATGCGCGCGCCGGCGAGGGGCTGCGCGTCGGCGTAGCGCTCGCGCAGCGCCATCAGGCCGGGCATCTCCTTCTCCGCCATCGTGATCTCGGTGCGGCCCCAGGCCGCCAGGGACAGGTCGCGGACCTTGAAGTCCTGCGTCGTCGCGTCGCTCACGGAAGTCCTCCGGTGGGGTGGTCGGGCGTGGGTGCGCCCAGCGGCGGGTGCCGGGCCCCGTCTCGGGGCGGGCCAGCCGCTGGCACGTGGGTCGAGGCGCGCGGTGGCGCGTGGCGCTCGGGGGGCGGGACGGGCCGGACTCGACCTCCACGTCCGACAGCGTACGCGGGCGCCGGACGGCGTGCCGGTACCCGGCGGGCGAGCCTCTAGGCTCGCGGAGCTGCAGCCGACCCGTCCCCGAGCGACGTGGACCCGTGAGCGACCCGATGATCGAGCTCGACCGGGCGACCAAGGTGTTCCCCGGGACGGCCGCCCCCGCGGTGGACGCCTTGACGCTGGACGTCCCGGCCGGCGAGATCGTGGTGCTCGTCGGGCCGTCCGGCTGCGGCAAGACCACCACGCTGAAGATGATCAACCGCATCGTCGAGCCCACCGGCGGGACGATCCGGGTCGACGGCGTCGATGTGCGACGCCAGGAGCCGCACGTCCTGCGGCGGAACATCGGCTACGTGATCCAGCAGGTCGGGCTCTTCCCCCACCGCACGATCGCCCGCAACATCGCGACCGTCCCGCGGCTCCTCGGCTGGGACGCGGACCGCACGACCGCCCGCGTCGACGAGCTCATGGTCACGATGGGCCTCGACCCCGACATGGGTGCCCGCTACCCGTCGGAGCTGTCCGGCGGGCAGCGCCAGCGTGTCGGGGTGGCCCGCGCGCTCGCCGCGGACCCGCCGGTGCTGCTCATGGACGAGCCGTTCGGCGCGGTCGACCCGATCGTCCGAGGTCGCCTCCAGGGCGAGCTCCTCGACCTCCAGGCCCGGCTGCGCAAGACGATCGTCTTCGTCACCCACGACATCGACGAGGCCCTGCGCCTCGGGGACCGCATCGCGATCCTCAACGTCGGTGGCCGCCTGGAGCAGTACGCCACGCCGGAGGAGATCCTGCGGGAGCCGGCGACGCCGTTCGTCGAGGAGTTCCTGGGCGGCGAGCGCGGTCTGAGACGACTGGCCCTCCGCACGGTGGGCGACCTGGGAGACCTGGGCATCGGCAACTGCGTCCAGGCGGACGCGACGGTCGAGGAGGCCAAGCGCCGCGCCGCCGAGAGCGGCGAGCGCTGGATCGGGATCCTCGACGGGGACCGGCTGCGCGGCTGGGCGTGGGTGTCGGACCTCGACGGGTCCCGCCACGCCGGCGACGTCGACACCACGCTCTTCCGCGTCGCGCTGTCGGTGGACGCCACGCTGCGGGAGGCCATCGACGGGCTGGTCCGCTCCCGCGTGGGGGTGGCCGTGGTCCTCGGCGAGGACCAGCGCTACGAGGGCATGGTGACCCTGGACCGGCTCGCCCAGGCGATCGTGTCGTGACGGGCCTCCTCGCCCAGGCGTCCGGCGGCATCCGGTGGTCGTGGATCACGGCGAACCTGGACGACATCTGGGAGGCGACGGTCGAGCACCTGTGGCTCACCGGCATCGCGATGGTCGTGGGGTTCGCGATCGCGATGGTCCTCTCGGTCGCCGCCATCCGGTACCGGCGCCTCTACGGACCCATCACGGCCACCGCCGGCGTGATCTTCACGATCCCCTCGTTCGCCCTGTTCTTCGTGCTCGCCCCGTTCACCGGCCTGACGGTCCTGACGGCCGAGATCGGCCTGGTGCTCTACACGCTCCTCGTGCTCGTCCGGAACACCGTGGCCGGGCTCGACGGCGTGCCCGAGGACGTCAAGGAGGCCGCGCGCGGGATGGGCTACACCCGCAACCGCCTGTTCCTCGAGATCGAGCTGCCGCTCGCCATCCCCGTGATCATCGCGGGACTGCGGATCGCGACCGTCACGACGGTGGGGCTCGTCACGATCACGGCCCTGATCACCTTCGGTGGGCTGGGGCGGTTCATCATCGACGGCCTGCAGCAGAACCTCTTCGTGCCCAAGCTGGTCGTGGGTGCGCTCGGCCCGACGCTGCTCGCCCTCGCCCTCGACGGGCTGCTGCTGCTCCTGCAGCGCGCGATCACCCCGTGGTCCCGTCGGGCGGCGGCGCTCTAGATGGATGCCGTCGTCGACATGCTGCGGTGGCTCCTGGAGCCCGGGACCTGGACCGGCCCCCGGGGCGTGCTCGCGCGCAGCGTCGAGCACCTGTGGATCTCGCTCGTGCCCCTCGTGGCGGCGATGGCCGTCGCGATCCCGGCCGGCGTCCTCTCCGGCCACTACCGGCGCGGGCAGGCCGTCGGCGCCCTCGTCACCAACGTCGGCCGCGCCGTCCCGAGCCTCGCCCTGCTCGTCTTCGGGCTGCTGCTGTCCGTGCGCGTGCTCGGCCTCGGCTTCAGCTTCTGGCCCATCGTCTTCGCGCTGTTCTTCCTCGCCCTGCAGCCGCTGTTCACCAACAGCTACACGGCGGTCCGGGAGGCCGAGCCGGCGCTCGTCGAGGCCGCACGCGGGCAGGGACTGTCGGAGCGGGAGGTCCTCCTCGAGGTCGAGCTCCCGGTCGCCTCGCCGGTCATCATGACCGCCGTGCGGATCACCGCCGTGCAGGTCGTGGCGACCGCCCCGCTGGGCGCGCTCGCCGCCGGCGGGGGCCTGGGGCGCTTCATCATCGACGGTTTCGGCCAGAACGACGACGGCCAGATGCTGGGCGGCGTCGTCCTCGTGGCCGTGTTCGCGCTCCTCGTCGAGTGGTCCGTCACGCGGCTGGAGCGCCGCGTGATCCCCCGGCCGCTCCAGGGGCGCACCGACGCCTCCGCCGTGGCCGCCGCCGGCCGCGCCGCGTGACCCAACCTAAGGTCCAGGTTCCACCGATCCCGAACAGAGAGAGCATCCCATGAGGAAGAAGCGCCGTAGCTACCTCGCCGTCGCCGCGCTCGCCGTCGTCAGCCTCCTTGGCACGGCCTGCGGTGACGGCGGCGGCGGTGGGAACGCCGTCGAGGACGGTCCGCCGATCACCGTCGGCACCGTCGACTTCGCCGAGAACCGCATCCTGGGCCAGATCTACGCCCAGGCCCTGGAGCACGCCGGCTACACCGTCGAGATCACCGAGAACATCGGCAACCGCGAGCTCGTCGCGCCCCAGCTCGAACAGGGCAACCTCGACCTCATCGTCGAGTACACCGGCAACGCCCTCCGGTTCGAGCGCGACGGGGAGGACGTGGAGATCCGCGACGAGCAGGAGGTCTACGACGCCCTCAACGAGGCGTACGAGGCCAAGGACCTCACCGCGCTCGCGATGGCCGAGGCGCAGGACGTCGACGCCGTGGTCGTGACCCGCGAGACCGCGGAGGAGCACGGCCTCGCGAAGATCAGCGACATCGCCGACTTCCCGGGCACGTTCCGCTTCGGCGGCGGTCCCGAGTGCGAGACCCGGCTGTCCTGCTTCCAGGGCCTCGTCGAGGTCTACGGGCTCGACAACGTGGAGTTCGTGCCGCTCGACGTGGCCGGCCCGATCACGGTCGAGGCGCTGAACGCCGGCGAGGTCGACGGGGCCAACCTCTTCACCACCCAGTCCGCCATCGTGGCCAACGACTTCGTGGTGCTCGAGGACGACCAAGAGCTCCAGCTGCCGCAGAACATCGTCCCGGTCATCCGACAGGAGATCGTCGACGC
>JAHWJY010000066.1 GCA_019348135.1 Actinomycetota bacterium | reverse complement strand
GTGCGGCCCCAGCCCGTCTGCACCTCGTCCGACACGAACAGGATCCCGTGCTCGTCGCAGATCTCCTTCATCGGCGCGAAGAAGCCGTCCGGCGGCACCGTGAACCCGCCGACGCCCTGGATCGGCTCGGCCACGAGGCAGGCGACGTCGCCGGCGGTCTGGGTCTCGATGACGTCCCGGAGGTCCTCGGCGCAGGCGGCGGTGAAGCCGTCGTCGTCGAGGTGGCCGAACGGCGAGCGGAAGCGGTAGCCGCCGTGGACGTACTTCACGTCCACGGGCGAGAGGCTCGAGGCGGACCAGCCGCGGTTGCCGGTGATGGCCATCGCGGCGAAGGAACGGCCGTGGTAGCTGTTGCGCAGCGCCAGCACCTGGTTCGACCGGCGGGCCGTGCATGCCAGCAGCAGTGCCGCCTCGTTGGCCTCGGTGCCCGACGTCGTGAAGAACACCTTGGCCTCGGGCATCGGCGCGATGGCCGCGATCTCCTCGGCGAGCTCGACCTGCGACCGGATGAGGTACAGGGTCGAGGTGTGCATCATCCGGGCGGCCTGCTCCTGCACGGCCTCGACGACCTCGGGCAGCGCGTGCGCCGTCATCGTGGTGAGGATGCCCCCGAAGAGGTCGAGGTAGCGCACGCCCTCGGCGTCCCAGACGTGGCGGCCCTCGCCGCGGACGAGCTCGATGGGCTCGTCGTAGAACAGCGCCATCCAGCTCGGCAGCACCGCCCGGTGCCGCGCCAGGAGCTCGCGGTGGCTGGTCATCGCACCTCCGTCGTCGTTCACGAGTCGAACCCGATCCCCACGGCGTCGAGCGCCCGTAGCCAGGGGCCGCGCCGGCCGTCGTTCCGGTCGGCCCTGGCGATGGCCCGACGGGTGAGCTGCACGCCGAGCGAGCGCAGCGGCTCCGGCGGGAACGGGAACGGCGCCGTCGAGGTGAAGCGGAGCGCGAGCAGCGGGGACGTGGGATCGAGCATGCGGTCGGTCAGCACGCGACCGGCGAAGCGCGTGGCCGCCACCCCGAGCCCGGTGTAGCCCAGCGCGTAGAGCACCCGCCCGCCGAGGGCGTCGCCGAAGGCGACCGTGAAGCGGGTCGTCGTCGCGATGGGACCGCCCCACCAGCGGTCGAACGGCACGTCGGCGAGCTGCGGGAAGGTGCTGCGGAAGTGCCGGGCCAGGAGGTCGTAGGTGGCGCGGCGGTGGTCGTAGCGCGGACCGACCCCGTTGCCGAACGCGTACACGGCGTCGTAGCCGCCCCAGAGGATGCGGTCGTCGTGCGTCAGCCGGAAGTAGTGGAACTGGTTGCCGCTGTCGGAGCAGCCCTGCCGGCGCTTCCAGCCGATGCGCGACATCTGCTCGCTGGTGAGGGGCTCGGTGAGGAGCACGTAGTCGTGGACGGGCACGTAGTGCCGCGCCGTGCGGCGCACCACCTGGTGGCTGTAGGCGTTCGTCGCCAGCACCGCCCGGTCCGCCGCGACGCTCCCGAGATCGGTCGACGCGCGCACACCTGCCCCGTCCGCGACGAGGGACGTGACGCGCGAGCCCTCGTGCAGCACGACCCCACGACCGGCGGCGACCCGGGCGAGCCCCTCGACGAGCCTCCCGGGGTGGACGATGGCGCCGCCGTCGCGGTGGTGGAGCCCCGCGAGGAACGTCGGGGAGTCGAGCTCCTCGCGGACGTCGCCGGCGCCGAGGAGCTCGACGTCGTGGCCGTGGCGGCGGTGCAGCGCCGCCGACTCCGCGAGGTCGTCGATCTGCCACGACCGGGTCGCGACGTCCAGGGTCCCGACCTGCTCGAGGTGGCACTCGATGCCCTCGCGCCGGACGTCGTCGACGAGGCCACGGAAGTTCTGCTCGCCCAGACGCTCGAGCTCGTCGAGCTCGTCGGGGAAGTGCGCCGCGCCGTTCGCGATGCCATGGGTGAGGGAGGCCTCGACGAAGCCGCCGTTGCGACCGCTCGCGCCGTGGCCGACGACCTCGGCCTCGAGCACGACGATGCGCATGGCCGGCTCGCGCTCGGTGAGCTGCAGCGCCGTCCACAGGCCGGTGAAGCCGCCACCGACGATCACGACGTCGGCGTCGACGTCACCGCGCAGGGGCTCCGTCGCGGGGGTCGCCCGGTCGTGCAGCCAGTGGCTCGTCGTCATCGGCGGCTCCCCACGACGGGAGCGCCGGCTCGGACGGTGCGGATCGCCTCGCCGAGCGACTCGACGCAGCGGTCGATCTGGTCGTCGGAGATGACCAGCGGGGGGGAGAACGCGATCGTGGAGGTGCCGATGGGACGCGCGATGACGCCGAGGTCCAGGAGCGCCTCGCGGACGTCGAGCGCCGCCACGTCGGGGGTCAGCCCGACGGCCCACACGGCGTGGTCCCCGCGGACCTCGGCCACCGAGCCGTCGTCCTGGAGGGCGTCGAGGCCGGCGGCGAAGCGGGCACCGATCGCGCCCGCGCGCTCGAACAGGCCCTCGCGGCGCGTGATCTCGAGGTTCACGAGGGCGGCGACGGCGCCGGCGGGGTGGCCCGAGTAGGTGTGGCCGTGCCGGAGGACCAGCGCGGGGTCGCCCTCGAGCACGTCGAGCACACGCCGGGACACGACGACACCGCCGAGCGGCTGGTAGCCGGAGGTGACGCCCTTGGCGAACGTCAAGAGGTCGGGGGTGACGCCGTAGCGGCTGGCGCCCCACCAGTGCCCGAGCCGGCCGAAGCCGCAGATGACCTCGTCCGATACGAGGAACGCGCCGTGCCGGTCGCAGAGGTCGCGCAGCCCCTCGAGGTAGCCGGCGGGCGGCGGCAGCACGCCCGGCGCGCCGACGACGGGCTCGGCGAGGACGGCCGCGACCCGGCCGGGGTTCGCCTCGAAGACGCGGGCCATGGCGGCGAGGTCGTCGAAGGGCACCTGGACCATGTCGGGCACGAGCGCGCCGAAGTGCTCCTGGTTCGCGGCCAGACCCGTCGCCGTCATGCCGGCGTACGTGACGCCGTGGTACGAGGGGGTGCGGCTGATCACGACGGTCCGGGTCGGGTCGCCGGCGACCGCGTGGGCCAGCCGGGCGATCTTGACCGCGCTCTCGACCGCCTCCGAGCCGCTCGAGGTGAGGAAGACGCGGGCCCGGTCGAACGGGGCCACGGCCGCCAGGAGCTCGCACAGCTCCTCGGCCGGGGCGTTCGTGAACCGCTCGAACGTGTGGTAGCCGGCGAGGGTGCGCAGCTGCCCGGCGACGGCGTCCGCGATCTCGGCACGCCCGTGGCCGACGTTGCAGTACCACAGGCTCGCCATGCCGTCGACGTAGCCGCGACCCTCGGCGTCCCAGACGACCGCCCCCTCCCCGCGCACGATCGTGAGGAACGTGTCCGCGCCCGCGGCCGGTCGCGTGAACGGGTGGAGGAAGGCGGTCGGTCCCACGCTCAGCCCTCGAACGCCGCGACGACGCCCGGGTGGACGAGCTCGCCGGCGAGCACGTTCGCGGCGCCGGTGAGCCGGGGATCGTCCGGGTCCGATGCGAGCAGCAGGAGCTTCGGCGCCACCGCCGCCGAGAGGGCGGCGCTCGCCGTGCGGGGGAACTGCCCCGGCACGTTCGTGACGCAGTAGTGCACGACCCCGTGCGTCACGTAGGTCGGCTCGGACAGCGTGGTCGGCCGTGCCGTCTCGATGCAGCCGCCCTGGTCGATGGCGAGGTCGACGACGACCGAGCCCGGGCGCATGCCGACGACGGCCTCCTCGGACACCACGACCGGTGCCCGGCGTCCGGGCACCAGGGCGGCGCCCACGACGAGGTCGGCACGCGAGACGAGCTCCGCCACGCCGTCGGGCTCGGACACGAGCGAGCTCGCGATCGTGCCCTCCATCCGGGCGTCGTAGAGCCGCTGGAGGTTGACGTCGACGCCCGTCACGACGGCGTCGAGGCCGGCGGCCCCGCGCGCCGCCATGGTGCCGGCGACGCCCATGCCGAGGACGACGACCTGGGCGGCGGGGGCGCCGGCGGCGCCGCCCATGAGGGTCCCGGACCCGCCACCGACGGCGGCGAGGTGCGCCGCGCCCACGATCGCGGCCGCGCGGCCGGCGATCTCGCTCATCGGGGCGAGCAGCGGCAGCCCCCCGCGCTCCTCGAGCGTCTCGAACGCGTAGGCCGCGACGCCCGACTCCTGCAGCGCCCGCGTCAGATCGGGCTCCGCGGCGAGGTGGAGGTAGGCGAACAGGGTGAGGTCGTCGCGGAAGTAGGCGTACTCGGGCCGCTGGGGCTCCTTGACCTTCACGACCAGGTCCGCCGACCACGCGTCCTCGGCCGCCGGGACGAGCTCGGCGCCGACCTGCTTGTAGTCGACGTCCTGGTACCCGGCACCCTCGCCGGCGCCGGCCTGGACGAGCACGCGGTGGCCCGCCCGGACGGCGCTGCCGACGGCGCTCGGGGTCAGGGCGACGCGACGCTCCCGGTCCTTGGTCTCGGCCGGTAGCCCGATGGTCCTCGCGGTCATGCGTGCATCCTCTTCTCCGCCTCGCCCAGGACCTGGTCGAGGATCGACACGAGCTCGCCCAGCACCTCGCGGTCGGCGATGAGCGGGGGCGAGATCTGGATGACGGGCTCGTCGCGGTCGTCGGCCCGGCAGATCAGGCCGAGCTCGAGGAGCCGCTTGGACAGGAACCCGCGGAGGAGCTCCTCGGACTGCTCGTCCGTGAACGGCACGTGCTTCTCGCGGTCCGCGGACAGCTCCAGGGCCCAGAAGTAGCCCATGCCGCGGACGTCACCGACGATGCCGTGGTCGGCCTCGAGCCGGTGCAGCTCGTCGCCGAGCCACTGCTCGTTCGCGCGGACGTTGTCGAGGATCCCCTCGGTCTCGAACACCTCGAGGTTCGCGAGCGCGACCGCGCAGGCGACCGGGTGCCCGCCCCACGTCGCGCCGTGGAGGAACATCGACGTCTTCTCCACCGCCATCGCGTCGGCGATGCGGTCGTTGAACGCGACGCCGCCGAGGGGGGCGTAGGCGGAGGTGACGCCCTTGGCGAAGGTGATGATGTCCGGGGTCACGCCGAAGCGCTCGGCGCCGGTCCAGTAGCCGAGCCGACCGAAGCCGGTGATGACCTCGTCGAAGGCGAGCAACACACCGTGGCGGTCGCAGATGTCGCGCAGCCGTTCGAGGTAGCCCTCCGGCGGGGTGAAGCATCCGCCGGCGTTCTGCACCGGCTCGACGACGACCATGCTGACCGTGCCCGGTCCGGCCTCGACGATCATGTCCTCGATCGCGCCGGCGGGGTCCGGGTGCTGCGGCCGGTAGGCGTTGGTGTTCGGGGCGTGGAGGTGGACCGGGCGGAGCGGCTGGTACGGGTCGGAGAGCCCGGGGATGCCCGTGACGCCGAGCGCCCCGAGCGTGGTGCCGTGGTAGGCGTACCGGCGGCTGATGACCTTGATCCGCTCGGGCTCGCCGTTCGTGCGGTGGTACTGCTGCGCGAGCTTGATCGCGGACTCGACGGCTTCGGAGCCGGAGTTGACGAAGAAGAAGTGCTCGAGCCCGTCGGGGAAGCGGTCGGCCAGGGCGCCGGCGAGGTCGATGGCGGGCTGGTGCGCGGTCGACCAGTTGGTCGCGAACGGCAGCTTCGCCATCTGCTCGGCGGCCGCGTCGACCATCTCCTGGCGGCCGTAGCCGACCTGGACGCAGAACAGCGACGACAACCCGTCGAGGTAGCGCCGCCCCTGGCTGTCCCACACGTAGCAGCCCTCGCCGCGCTCGAGGACCGGCACGGTCGGCTCGTCGCCGAGCCAGTCCGACGTGCGCGTGAAGTGCAGCCACAGGTTGCCGTCGGCGAGGCCGCGGGTGGCACCGCCGTGGACGAGGCCGGTCGTGGTGTCGCTCATCTGCTCCTCCTCGGGTGGGCCTCAGGCCTCGATGTTGCTCATGACGTGCTTGATGCGCGTGTAGTCCTCGAAGCCGTACATGGACAGGTCCTTGCCGTGCCCCGAGTGCTTGAAGCCGCCGTGCGGCATCTCGGCGACGATCGGGATGTGGGTGTTGATCCAGACGCAGCCGAAGTCGAGCGCACGGGACATCCGCATCGCCCGGCCGTGGTCGCGGGTCCACACGCTCGCGGCGAGGCCGTAGCGCACGCCGTTGGCCCAGCGCAGCGCCTCGTCCTCGTCGCTGAAGGCCTGGACCGTGATGACCGGTCCGAAGATCTCGTCCTGGGTCATCTCGTCGTCCTGGCGCAGGCCAGCGACCACGGTCGGCTGCCAGAAGAACCCGGGCCCGTCGACCGGCGCACCGCCGGCGACGACCTCGTTGTGGCCGGGCCGGCGCTCGAGGAACCCGGCGACCCGCGCCCGTTGGTCGGCGTTGTTCAGCGGACCGAAGTCGGGCTCGTCGTCTCCCCGAGGGGCGCCGGTTCCAGCGACGAACGGCGCACCGGTGGTGGTGTTGCGGGCCTGGTCCGCGAGGGCGCTCACGAGGTCGTCGTGGATGCGCGGGGACGCGAGCACACGCGTGGCGGCCGTGCAGTCCTGGCCGGCGTTGAAGTAGCCCGCGCCGGCGATGCCCTCGGCGGCGGCCTCGAGGTCGGCGTCGTCGAAGACCACGACGGGCGCCTTGCCCCCGAGCTCGAGGTGGGTGCGCTTGAGGTCGTTCGCGGCGGCGCTCGCGACCTCCATGCCGGCGCGGATCGAGCCGGTCACCGAGACCATGTCGGGGGTCGGGTGGCTCACGAGCGCGCGGCCCGTGTCGCGGTCGCCGCAGACGACGTTGAAGACCCCGGCGGGCAGGAACTCCTGCATGATCTCGCCCATCAGCACGGTCGAGACCGGGGTGGTGTCGGAGGGCTTGAGCACGACCGCGTTGCCGGCGGCGAGGGCCGGCGCCCACTTCCACACCGCCATCATCGCCGGGTAGTTCCACGGCGTGACCTGGGCACAGACGCCGACCGGCTCGCGCCGGACCATCGACGTGTGCCCCTGCATGTACTCGCCGGCGGAGCGCCCCTCGAGCACCCGGGCGGCGCCGGCGAAGAAGCGGATCTGGTCGAGCAGCGGCGGCAGCTCCTCGTCCATCGTGAGCTGGAACGGCTTGCCGGTGTTCTCGCACTCGGCGCGCACGAGCTCCTCACCGCGCTCCTCGAGCGCGTCGGCGATGCGCAGCAGGGCACGCGAGCGCTCGGAGGGCGTGGCGTCGCGCCACCCGGGGAACGCGTCCTTCGCCGCGGACAGCGCCGCGTCGACGTCCTCCTCGGTGGAGCGGGGCGACGAGCCCGCGACCTCACCCGTCGACGGGTCGACGAGGTCGAGCGTGTCGCCCTTCGCGGCGTTCCGCAGCTCGCCACCGATCAGGTTCTTCACCGTCCGCACCGTCGGCACCTCCGTCTCGTCCACCTGTCCCTACCCGGGACGCTAGGCAGGACATCGGGCCCACACACTGGCCATATGGAGCATCGCACGTCCGGCGCCTCGGACATCCGTCCGACGACGGCGCCACCTGCGCCGGGCGACCCTGGCCCGGCAGCGCTCCCCGACCGTCTCCGTCCCCCGAGGACCCGCCGTGGCCGACATCTGCGACCGGACCCGGCTCCTGCTCGACGGCCGGTGGGAGGAGCGGGACGAGCACCTCGCGGTGGTCGCGCCCTGGAGCGGTGAGGTCCTCGGCCGGATGGCGCTCGGCACCCGCGCCGACGTCGACCGGGCGGTCGCGGCGGCACGGACGGCGATCGGCCGGCTGGGCACGGCGGCCGAGCGTGCCGCGGTGCTCGACCGCTGCGCCGACCTGCTCGTGCGCGACCGGGAGCACCTCGCACGCATCATCGCGCTGGAAGCGGCCAAGCCCTGGGCGGCGGCGACGCTGGAGGTCGACCGCGCCGTGCAGACGCTGCGCTTCAGCGCCGCGGAGGCGCGCACCCTCACGGGCGGCTCGGTGCCGATGGACGCCCACCCCGCGGGCGCGGGTCTCCTCGGGTTCACGGTGCGCGACCCCGCCGGCGTCGTCGCCGCGATCACTCCGTTCAACTTCCCGCTCAACCTCGTGGCGCACAAGCTCGGTCCGGCCCTCGCCGCCGGCTGCCCCGTGGTGCTGAAGCCGGCCGAGAAGACGCCGTTGTCCGCGCTCGCGCTGGTCGAGCGCCTGCTCGAGGCCGGCGCGGCCCGCAACGCGGTCCAGGTGGTGACCGGGACGGGGGCGGAGGTCGGGAGCCACCTCGCCGGCCACCCCGACGTCGACGTCGTGACCTTCACCGGGTCGGCGGCGGTCGGCCACGCGCTGAAGGCCGCGGCTGCCCCGCGAACGGAGGTGCTCCTCGAGCTCGGCTCCCCGGCGGCGCTCGTCGTGGAGGCCGGGGCCGACCTCGACGAGGTCGTCCCGCGCATCGCCGCGCACGGGTTCGGCCACGCCGGCCAGTCGTGCGTGTCGGTGCAGCGCGTGCTCGTGCACGCCTCCCTCGCCGAGGAGCTCGCCGACCGGCTGGTCCCGCGCATCGCGTCGCTGGTCGTCGGCGACCCGCTCGACGCCGCCACCGACGTCGCGTGCCTGATCGAGCCGTCGGCGGCCGAGCGCGTCGCCGCCTGGATCGACGAGGCGGTGGCGGGTGGCGGCGACCTCCGTGCGGGTGGGGAGCGCGACGGCGCGGTCGTCGCGCCGACGCTCGTCGTCGACGTCCCGCGGGACGTGCGGCTGTGGACCGACGAGGTCTTCGGCCCCGTCGTCGCGCTCCGCCGGTTCACCGACACGGCCGAGGCGGTCGCCGAGCTCGCCGGCGGTCCCGACCTCATCCAGGTCGGGGTGTTCACGCCGGCGCTCGACACGGCGCTCCGGTACGTCCGCGGGCTGCGCGTGGGGACCGTGCTCGTCAACGAGTCCCCCACGTTCCGCGCCGACCACATGCCGTACGGCGGCGTCGGGACCGCGGGCAACACCCGGGAGGGCCCCGCCGCGACGGTCCGTGCCCTGACGCGGGAGAAGCTGGTGCTCCTGCGGGGCGGCACGGACGGGTGACGGCGACCGCACGGTCCACCGCCGCGTCCCCCGCTCCCGCCCGACCGGGGGCCAGGGCGCCGTACGATGCGGCGTCCCGGACCGGTCGGACCGCACCGATGCCGTTGTTCCTGCCCGAGCTGCTCGACGACGTCGGGCTCGGCCTGGCGCTGGCCGCGGGCCACGACGGCGTGCACCACCGCGGAGCCATCCGCTGGGCCCACAGCTCGGACACGCCCGACCCCACCCCGTGGCTCGAGGGCGGCGAGATCCTGCTCACCACCGGCCTCGGGGTGAAGGACGACCCCGAGCTCCAGCGCCGGCTCGTCCGCAACCTCCACGCGTGCGGCTGCGTGGCCATCGGCTTCGGCCTCGGCGTCACGCTGCCCGCCGTCCCGGAGGCGATGCTGGCGCAGGCGGACGAGCTCGACCTGCCGCTGTTCACGGTGCCGCTCGAGGTGCCGTTCATCGCCGTCACGCGCAAGGTCGCCCGCGCGATCTTCGACGAGCACTTCGCGACCCTCCGGGACGCCGTCGACCTCCACCGCAAGGTGCTCGGCACGGTCATCTCCGGCGCCGGGCTCGAGGGGGTGCTCGAGACCACCTCGGCGCACATGCCGGACGTGAACCTCCAGGTGTTCGACTTCGCGGGCACGCTGCTGGCGACGCACGGCGGGGACGTCGGCGTCGCGCCAGCGGACGTGTGGGCGGCCCTGTCGCCGGCGGTCGGCGGCCGGGACCGCGCGACGCTGCAGCTCGGCGGCTGCACCGTCACCAGTGCCGTCATCCGCGAGGGCGACGAGGTCGAGGCGGTCCTCGCCGTGGTCGCCGACCGGGAGCTGCACGAGCACGAGCACCTCCTCGTCGAGCAGGTCCTCGCCGGCCTGGGGCTCGAGCTCGCGCGCGGCCAGTCGGTCCGTGAGAGCCGGCGCGTCCGGGTCGACGAGCTCCTCGAGGAGGCCGCCGCCGGGCGCGCCAGCACCCAGATGATCGCCCGCGTCGTCGCGCGTCTCGGCGGCGATCCGGAGGCGGCCTACCGCGTGCTGTGCCTGCGCCGCCCCCGGGGGGTGGGCGAGCGGGCCCTGTGCACGTCGACCGAGGACGTCATCGCCGGCCACGGGCAGCCGATCATCGTCGGCCGGCACGACCGCGACGTCTACGCCCTGGTGCCGGCGGCGGCGGACGGGCTGG
Source organism: Actinomycetota bacterium (assembly GCA_019348135.1). Classification (GTDB taxonomy): domain Bacteria; phylum Actinomycetota; class Nitriliruptoria; order Nitriliruptorales; family Nitriliruptoraceae; genus JAHWJY01. The sequence continues at coordinate 2,487 of JAHWJY010000066.1, read as the reverse complement.
CCGAGCTCCTCGCCAAGGCCATCGCCAGCCGCGGCTGGGCGGGCGTGACGGTCGGTCGCAGCCGCGAGACCGCGACCCTCGACACGCTGCCCGCGGCCCTGCGCGAGGCGCGGACGGCGGCGCACGCGCCCGGCCCGGACGCCGACGCGGTCCGGGACGTGGACGCCATCGGTCTCGAGGGCGTCCTCGCCGGCCTGCGCAGCGGCACCGGTGCCGAGCACTTCGTCGCCCACGTGCTCGGTCCGGTGCTCGCCTACGACGAACGCGAGAACGCGCAGCTGGTCGCGTCGCTGCGGGCCTACCTGCGCCACGGCTGCCGGCCGGGACCCGCGGCCGAGCAGCTGTCGATCCACCGGCACACGCTGACCTACCGGCTCGACCGCATCCGGGAGCTCACCGGCCGCGACCCCCGGGACGGCAGCCACCTGCTCGAGTGGACCCTCGCGCTCGAGCTCGTGGACGGGGGCCACGCGTGACCGGGACGGTCAGCTACTGGCTCGCCGACGCCGAGGACGGCCGCTCCCCCCGCGCCCCGCTCGACGGTGACCGCAGCGCCGACGTGGTCGTGGTCGGCGGCGGGTTCACCGGGCTGTGGACGGCCTGGGAGCTCCTGCGCCGCGAGCCGTCCCTCGACGTCGTCGTGCTCGAGGCCGAGACCGTCGGCTTCGGCGCGTCGGGGCGCAACGGCGGATGGTGCTCCCCCGGCCTGGGTGTCAGCGTCGCGGAGCTCGCGCGGCGCACCTCCCCGGAGACCGCGCGCTGGACCGTCGAGGTCCTGCGCGCCACGGTGGACGAGGTGGGACGCCTGACGGCGGAGGCCGGCCTCGACATCGGGTTCCGCAAGGGCGGGATCCTGCGCGTCGCCCGCGGGCCGCACGAGGTCCCGTCGATGCACGCGACGCTGGACGACCTCGCCGCACTCGGCCTCGCCGGCGGATGCGACGTGCTGTCGCCGTCCGCGCTGGCCGAGCGCGTCCACGTCGCCGGCGCCCTCGGCGCGCTGTGGGACCCGCACGGCGCCGTGCTCCACCCGGGCCGTCTCGTTCGGGGGCTGGCGCGGCTGGTCGAGGACGCCGGCGGCACCGTCCACGAGGGCACGACCGTGGAGCGGGTCGAGCCGGGCGCGCACCCGGCCGTCGTCACCCCGCAGGGTCGGGTGCGGGCGTCGACGGTGGTGCTGGCGACCGAGGCGTGGCTGTCGCAGCTGCCCGGGTGGACGCGCGAGGTGCTGCCTGTCTACAGCCTGGTGGTGCTGACCGAGCCCGTCCCCGACGAGCTGGCGGACCGCATCGGCTGGAAGGGCGACGAGTGCCTGTCGTCGCACCGGGCGACCGTGGACTACCTCTCGCGCACCCCCGACGGTCGCATCCTCTTCGGCGGCCGCGGCGCGCCCTACCACTTCGGGTCGGCGATCGACCCCGCGTACGACACCCACGAGGAGACCCACGCGATGCTGCGCCGGATGCTCGTGGACTGGTTCCCCGACCTCGGGGACATCCGCTTCGACGCCGCGTGGGGCGGGGCGCTCGGCATGCCCCGGGACTTCATGCCGTCGATGTGGCACGACCCGGCCACCGGCATCGCGGCGGCGTACGGCTACACCGGCCAGGGCGTCACGACCGCGCGTCTGTCCGGTCGCGTGCTGACCGACCTCATCCTCGACGGCGAGACGCCGCTGGCCGACCTCCCGATGGTCGGGCACCGGCCCCGACGCTGGGAGCCGGAACCGCTGCGCTGGCTCGGCGCTCGCCTCGTCCAGCGCGGCCTGCAGGCCGTCGACGACCGCGCCGAGCGGACCGGCGAGCCGCCGACGGGGCGCACCCTCGCCGAACGGCTGATCAGGCACTGAGGCAGCCGCATCGGTCGGACGCCGCGGCAGCCTCCTAGGCTCGGCCTTCCGAGAGCCACGAGGCGGAACCTGGAGCGGCGTTGCAACGACTCGACTTCTGGGGCTGGATCCTGCTCCTGCTCTGTGCCCTGCTCTTCACCGCGGCGGGCCTACGCGACGGGGACGTGCTGATCACGGCCGGCAGCGTGCTCTTCCTCGTGGCGTCCGCTCTGCCCCTCATCGCGCACCTGCGCCGGTAGCACCGAGACGGACGCACGGGCAGGTTCTCGATCCAGTGGTCGACGGTCCATCGGGGGGACAGCGTCAGCTCACCCCCTCGCGCCAGGCACGACCGGACGTGATGAAGGACCGTCGGCTATGGGACGGTTCATCGGCCACGTAGCCCGGCGATGTCGGTCGCCGGGCCGTTCGCGGGTGCCGAGGACCTGGGCCGTGCGGCCGTGGAGGAGGACCCGCGGGTGGATCCGGACCCGCCGCGACGGGACACCCTGGTCGACTGCGTCACTCGCGTCGGACCCGCCACTCCTCCGTGAGGACCGCGTAGACGTACTCGTCCGTCCACTCGCCCTTCCACCACGACGATCGCAGATGGTGCCCCTCACGCCGCATGCCGACGCGCTCCAGGAGCCTCGCCGACG
>JAHWJY010000205.1 GCA_019348135.1 Actinomycetota bacterium | reverse complement strand
CGGAACCGTCTACCTGGACGGTTCCGTGTCATGACGCCAGCTCGCGGCCGGCGTCAGCAGGCGGCGCGGACGGCGCCCCGGGCGCGGGCCAGCCGGTCGGCGGCTGCGGCGAGCTCGGCGACGGGGCCTCCGGAGCGCCGGAGGTCGTCGCGCACGCGGTAGGCGGCCAGCAGCTCCGGCAGTTCCTCCGACACGACGACCTGCCGGGGGCGGCAGTCGCGGGGAGGGGCCACCGGGGGCGGTGCGAGGATCGTGGCGGTGCTCATCTCGGGCCTCCGGGTAGCAGCGGTCAGGCGGAGCGGTCGATGCATCGATGTATGTCGATGTGAGGCGACTCTACGCAATGCATCGACACCCGTCAATACATCTCGGAGGTCACCGCCTGTAGCTCGGAGGCGGGTCTGCGGGGGGATGCCGCCGACCCCCGCCGAGGCCGAGTGAGGTACCGGAGCGGGTGAGGGGAATCGAACCCCCGTCGCCAGTTTGGAAGACTGGAGCTCTACCATTGAGCTACACCCGCGGGGGCGTGGAGCGTACGGCAACCGTCCCCCCACGCCGGTCGGGATGGCCGGATTCGAACCGGCGACCCCCTGCTCCCAAAGCAGGTGCGCTAACCAAGCTGCGCTACATCCCGTGCCCCGGAGGGTAGCCGTGGCCCGGACCTCACCCGGTCCCGCGCCGGCACCTCAGCCGAGCTGTTCCGGGACCTCGTCGAGGCGTCCGACGGTCACCGCCGGCTCCGGCAGGAACGCCGGCCAGGTGTCCCCGTCGCGGTCGATCCAGCACCCGGTCAGGCCGGCACGCTGCGCGCCGGCGACGTCCCACGGGTGCACGGCGACCAGGGCCGCCTCCCGCGTCCGCACCCCGATCGTGTCGCAGGCCCAGCGGTAGGCCGCCGCGTGCGGCTTCCACAGCTCCGGACCGCTGACGTCGAGGACGTGCTGGACGAGGTCGAGCGCCCCGAGCTCCTCGAGGAAACCGCGCGTGACCTCGGCGGTGCCGTTGGTGAACGTCGCGACGACGAGCCCGGCGTCGCGCAGGGCCGTCAGGCCGGGCAGCGTGTCCGGCTGCGCGACGACCTCGCCGAAGCCGGCCAGGACCTCCTCCGCCACCGCGGACGCGTCGGCGATGCCCTGCGACCGGGCGAGCGACTCGAGGTGGTGGCGGGCGATGTCCGGGAAGGTCGCGAAGCCGTCGGCCGCAGCCACGGCGAAGCCGTCCCGGAGGACCTCGGCGAACCACAGCGGCAGGTGCTCCGCGCCGAGTCCGACGCGCTCGAACCGGTCGCGGACGGCCGACAGCGAGAACAGCGTCTCGTTGACGTCGAGCAGGACGGCACGGACGGCCACGGCGGTTCCTCCCGGGGTTCGCCTCGACGCTACCGCGGTCGTCCGCGCGCCGGATGGACACCCGAGACCCGAGGTGACACCATCCCTGGCCACTCCCGCCGCCCCGATGGATGCGGCCTTCCGCGCTGCCCGTTCCCCGGGCGCACGAGCGCGCATCCGCCCGACGAAAGCCCCCCGGACGATGAAGACGACCGTCGAGACCCTCGATCCCGTCAAGGTCAAGCTGACCGTCGAGGTCGAGCCCGCGCGCGTGAAGAAGGCGTTCGACGAGGCGGCCCGCCACCTCTCCCAGCAGGTCACGCTGCCGGGCTTCCGCAAGGGCAAGGTGCCCCGCAAGCTCCTCGAGCAGCGCCTGGGCACCGGGGCGATCGCGCAGCACGCCATGGAGGACGCGCTGTCGGGCTACTACAGCGAGGCGCTCGAGAAGGAGAAGATCGACCCGGTCGCGATGCCCGAGGTCGACGTCAAGAACTTCGACGAGACCGACGGCTGCACGTTCGAGGCCACCGTCGAGATCCGGCCCCAGTTCGAGGCCCCCGACCACACCGGCATCTCGGTGACCTTCCCGGAGTGGGACGTCGCCGACGAGGACGTCGAGGAGCAGATCGGCCAGCTCCGGGAGCGCTTCGCCGAGGTCGACGAGGTCGAGCGCGCCGCCGGGACGGGCGACTACGTCACGATCGACCTGCGGGTCTCGGTCGACGGGGAGGAGCTCGAGTCGGCCCACGTCGAGGACGCGCTCTACGAGATCGGCACGGCGGGCGTCACCCCCAAGCTCGACGAGGAGCTCGTGGGCGCGTCGGCCGGCGACGAGCTCACCTACACCGACGAGCTCCCGGACGAGTACCCCGAGCACGGCGGCGAGGAGGCCGAGTTCACGGTCGTCGTCAAGGACGTCCGCGAGAAGACGTTGCCGGACCTCGACGACGACTTCGCGGCCACCGCCAGCGAGTTCGACACGCTCGACGAGCTCCGGAAGGACATCCGCGACTCGCTCCTCCGCCGGCGCATCACCCAGGCCCAGCACGAGCTCCGCGGTCGCATCCTCGAGGCGTACCTCGCCAACGTGGACGTCCCGCTGCCGCCGTCGATGATCGAGCAGGAGACGCAGTCGCGGATCCAGCAGGTCGAGCGCCAGGCCGAGCAGTACGGCCTCGAGATGGAGCAGCTGCTCGCCATGGAGCAGACCTCGCGCGAGGAGTTCGAGGAGAACGCGCGCCGGCAGTCCACGGAGGCCGTCAAGGCCCAACTCGTCATCGACGCGCTCGCCGACTCCCTCAAGGTGCAGATCGACTCCGCGGACATCGACGCCGAGATCGTCCGTCACGCCCAGGCCAACGACACCTCCCCGCAGCAGGTCGCCCAGATCATCCAGTCGCAGGGGTCGATCGGCGCCCTCGTGGGCGACATCATGCGCCGCAAGACCATCGACGAGATCGTCGCCTCGGCGACGGTCGAGGGCGGTCCGGACGAGGCGGTGCTGGTCGAGCTCGGCCTCACCGACGACCCGGACGCCCCCGACGAGCCCGAGGCCCCGGTCGTCGCCGAGCCGGAGGTGGGCGTGGCCACGGACGCCGCGCTCGAGAACGCCACGGCGGACGAGGACGACGACGCGTCGGACGACACCTCGGACGACACGTCCGACGACACCTCGGACGACACCTCCTCGAGCGAGGACGAGGAGGAGTGAGGCCGGCTGCGTCGGCGCGGCTCAACCCCTGAGGTCGGCGCGGCCACCTCGGATACGCTCCACGGTCCGACCAAGGAGCCCCGAGTGCCCGAGTACACGCCGCACGCCGCGACCGGCATCACCGCCCCGTCGCCCGAGAGCTACCTCGTCCCCACGGTCATCGAGCAGACCAACCGCGGCGAGCGTGCGTTCGACATCTACTCGCGGCTGCTCCAGGAACGGATCGTCTTCCTCGGCACGCCGGTCAACGACGAGATCTCCAACCTCGTCATGGCCCAGCTCCTGCACCTCGAGTCGGAGGATCCCGACAAGGACATCGCGATCTACATCAACTCGCCGGGTGGCTCGATCACGGCGCTCTTCGCCATCTACGACACGATCGAGTACATCAAGTGCGATGTCACGACGATCTGCATGGGGCAGGCCGCGTCGGCCGCCGCGGTGCTGCTGGCCGCCGGCACGCCGGGCAAGCGCTTCGCCCTGCCGAACTCGCGGATCCTGCTCCACCAGCCGTCCGGTGGGGCTGAGGGTCAGTCCGTCGACATCGAGATCCAGGCGCGCGAGATCCTGCGCATGCGGGACCGTCTGAACGAGATCCTCGCCGAGAAGACGGGGCAGACCGCCGAGCGGATCGCCCACGACACCGATCGCGACTTCATCCTCGACGCGTACGCCGCCAAGGAGTACGGCATCGTCGACGAGGTGATCGAGTCCCGGAAGGCGCAGGAGAAGGCGCTGGGTTGACCGCCGCGCTCGTCGGCCGGTCCCCAGCCGCGGGGCAAGTGACTGCGGTCGTCGGTGACCGTCTGTACCATCGGGCGGCGGGTAGCCGGGGGTCCGACCCGGGGCACGTCCTGACGGCGCGAGAGGCTGGCGATGGCCAAGTTCGGTGAGGGAGGCGACCTCCTCAAGTGCAGCTTCTGCGGCAAGT
>JAHWJY010000204.1 GCA_019348135.1 Actinomycetota bacterium | reverse complement strand
GCGACGTGCGCCATCCTCCTCGACCAGATCGGAGCGAGGGTGCGGTGCGGGCCTCAGCGGAACCGGAACAGCGCCGTGCGCTCGCTCCCGTCGCTGAACCGCAGCACGAGCTCCCGGCACGTACCTCGCCACGACCGCTCGGTCTTCCAGTCCAAGTGGTACTGATCGTTGCCCGCGCCGTAGCTCAGCCCGCTGGCGCCCGGCGGCACCGCCGGCAGCGGTTCGCCCGGCGTGCCGGCACCGGTGCACGGCACGGCGAGCGAGGCCGGGAAGCCGTCGGCGAAGATCTCCGTGCCCTGGTAGCCGCCAAGGCTGAACCTCAGCGGGATTGCCTGGCCGGCGGTCACTGTGTTCCAGGTTGGCGGGTTGTCGACCGGAGAGAAGAACCCGGCCCATCCGTAGACCAGCAGCGACCGCTCGGTGTGATCGACGCCTCCGTCGTCGTCGGTGACCGTGACGACGACGGTGTGCTTCCCGACCGGGTAGGAGTGCTGCGCCGAGCACGGCGACCCGCCCGCCGCCACCGTGTCGCCGTCCCCGTCGCCCCACTCGAACGTGCAGGTGTGCGCATCGTCACCGGCGTCGGTGAAGGTGGCCACCACCGTGCGCGTGCCATCGGTCGCCACCGTGACGTCGAGTCCGGTGATCGCCGGCGCGGCGTTGGCCACCGACAGGGTGAGCTGGTCGGACACCGGCGGGTTGACGCCGTCGTCGGCGGTCACCGTGAGCGTCCAGGTGCCGTCGTCGGTGCAGGTCACCGTCGTCGCCGCCGCGTCCGGCGGGGTGAAGGCACACGACGCCCCGCCGTCCACGTCGGCACCCGCCGCCGCCGTCCACGTCACGGTCGGCGTGGAGTCGGGGTCGGTGACCGTCGCCGCCAGGGCCAGGCCCGTGCCCTCCGTGCCGGTGTGGTCCTCGCCGGCCTCCACCGTCGGCGCCACGTCGGCAGGGTCGTCGTCCTCGATGGCGGCGAGCGCCGCGTCCGCGGGCAGCACCAGCCGGCCGTCGGAGGACCGCCCGTCGCCGAGGACGAGGCGGAAGAACTCGATCGGCTCGGTCTCGTGATCCCCGACGACGTCGGCCGTCACGGTCAGTCGGCTGTAGCTGTCGTCGAACGTGAGGACGCCGTCGGCCACAGCGACGTCGTCGGGGATGCCGGCGGTGCCGGCCGCCAGCGACCACGGCACGGTCACGGTGACCCCGGCGAGCACCGGTGGCGAGAGGGTCACCTCGAAGGTGGCCGGCGTCGTCCCGCCGTCGCCCTCCACGACCGTCGGGCTGCTCACTGACAGGGCGAGCGGTTCGTCGTCGGTGATCGTCACCTCGGCCGCGTCCCGGCCGAGCACGGCGCCCACCGGGTCGGACAGCCGCACGGTCAACGACTCGTCGGGCTCCATCACCCGGTCGCCGTGCACCGGAACGTGGGCCAGCACCTCGGTCGCGCCGGCCGGCACGGTCACCCGCAGGCTCACCGGCAAGTAGTCCCCGGGCGCCTGCGCGGACCCGTCCTCGGTGGTGACCAGCACGGTGATCGGCGTGGTGGTCGGCGCCGACAGCCGCACCGGCACCGCAGCGTCGGTGAGGCTGGTGTCGCCCTCGGCGATCCGCAGGTCGTCGACGCTCACCGCCGGCGGGTCGTCGTCGTCCTCGATGGTCCCGCTGGCCTGGGACCGGGCCAGCGCCAGGCCGTGCGAGGCGTGGGTGAGCGTGACCGTGTAGGTCTCCTCGGCCTCGTGGAGCGCATCGTCGATCACCGGTGCGGCGATGCGGGCCGACGTCTCCCCCGCCGGCACGGCCAGCGTCCCGCCGTCCAGGCGCAGGTCGTGCTCCCCGGCGCTGCCGGGGGCGACCGACCAGGCGAGGGTGACGTCGTGGGGCAGCGCCTCGGACAACGTGACCTCGAAGCTCCCCGGCTCGCCCTCGGGGCCGGCGGCGTCGGCGATCGACGCCCCGACCCAGAACGCCGGCCGCTCCCAGGCGATGTCGACCACCGGGCGGGCGAGCGCCGAGCCGTTCCAGATGGACGACGACGTGGCGATGGCGGCCGCCGGCAGCTGCAGAACCGTCGGCGTCTTCACCGTCCCAGCCGGGACGATGCCGCTCGAGCCGTGGGTGTCGCAGCCCCAGATCAAGATGCTGCCGTCGGCCCGCAGCGCCTGGACGTGGCAGGCCTCGGCGGCCTCGACGTCGACGACCGGCGGTCCGGGCGGCAGCGGCACCTGCACGGGGGTGTAGGTGGTGGCGCTCGTGACACCAGCGGCGGTCAGCGAACCGTTGCCGTTCCAGCCCCAGGCCCACACCGAGCCGTCGGCCTTGAGGGCGACACCGCTCTCGTAGCCGGCGGAGACGTCCACGACGCCGCTGCCCGGCCCGAAGCTGTTCACCGGGTGCGGGGCGTAGCTGCGCTGGGTCGTCGTGGGCCGGCGGCCGAGCGCGCCGGTGTTGCTGCCGCAGGACAGCACCGTCCCGTCGGCCATGAGGAACATCGTCCAGCTGTAGCCCGACGCGATCTGGCGGACGCCGGTGCCGAGCGCAGGCAGGCTCGTGGCGGTGGGGTGGATCTCCAGGTCCCGGCGGCTGCTGCACAGGGAGCCACCCCAGGTACGCACGGTGCCGTCGTCCATGATGGCGTAGGTCTGGTAGTTGCCGGCCTCGATCGCCCGGACGCCGGAGAGGGGCTCGCCCTCGGCCGTCAGCACGGGTGCCGGGTACTTCCGGTGGTCGACGTCCGAGCCGTCACCGAGCTGGTGATGGGTGTTGCGGCCCCACGCCACCACCGTGCCGTCAGCTCGCAGGGCGGAGGTGTGCGGGCTCGACCCTCCCGTGCTGACGTCGACCACGCCGGTGAGCTCCGGCGTGGCGCCGTCGACGCCGAGCACGGGCACCGGCCGGCTCCGGTGGGTCGAGGTGCCGTCACCGAGCTCCCCGGAGAAGTTGTTGCCCCAGCCGAGGATGCGGCCGTCGGCGCGGACGATGAAGCCCATCCGGAAGCCACGCTCGACCCGGACGATGTCGTCGTAGCCGGTCATCTCCGCCGGCGGGCGGATGTAGTTGCCGCTGTAGCCGATGCCGCCGGCGCCCAGGAAGTTCGCCCCCCACGTCCACGGGGTGCCGACCAGCCCGCCGGGCGGGGCGTCGGGGGTGCCGGCGTCGCAGTCGTCGTCCACGCCGTTGCCCAACCGCTCGAAGCTGCCCGGGCTGACGGCGGCGTCGTCGTCCTCACAGTCCGAGGTGGTGGTCCAGCCGTCGGAGTCGCCGTCCACGTCGACCACGGCGACGTCCCAGCGGCGGCTTCCCGCGCCCGTGCGCGCCTCGACGACGTGGCCGCCGACGTCGGCGGCGGTGGGCTCGTAGGAGAACGAGGCGCCGGAGCCGGCCTCGTCGCCGTCGACCAGCCAGCTCACCCCGGCGCCAGACGCGGTGAACTCCTGCGGGCTGCCGACGGTGAGCACCAGGTTCCGCACGGTGGGCGTGGCCTCCGGCGACGCCGGACCCGTGGCCCCACCCACCCGCACCGCCGTGTAACTGACCGACGCCCGGCCGAGGTCGTTGGTGACCCGCAGGCCGGCGAGTTGGGCGCCGGCGGCGGCGAACTGCGCCGACGGCGTGGTCCCGGTTGCGTCGTCGAAGGCGCCGTCCGCATCCAGATCCCAGTCGTAGGCCGTGATCGCGGTGCCGGCCGGCGTCGTCGAGCCGCTGCCGTCGAGCTGCACGGCAGTCCCCGCCGTCGCCGTGTAGGGCCCGCCGGCGTCGGCCGTGGGCACCTCGTCTGCCACCGCCACCTGGGCGTCGATCTGCTCGGCGATCGTGGTGAACGCCGCCTCCGACGAGGCCAGCGCCGAGCGGGTGCGGTCGTGGGCGCCGAGGAGCTCGTCGAGCTGGACGACCATGCCGGCGCGGGTCACCCGGGGCATCGGGAAGGCCGTGCGGGTGGCCGTCTCGCGTGCGGCGACCTGGGCAGGGCTCAGCCCGAGGTTGCGCAGCTGGCGGCGCTCCTCGGGGGT
>JAHWJY010000203.1 GCA_019348135.1 Actinomycetota bacterium | reverse complement strand
CGACGATGCGCTCGAGGTCGTCGACCGACCCGAACTCGATGGCGAGCTTGCCCTTCCGGGCGCCCATCGAGATGCGCACCCGCGCCATGAGAGCGTCCGAGAGGTCGTCCTGGAGGTCGATGAGCCCCGGTGCGGTCAGCCGCCGTCCCTTCCCGCCGCCCGAGCTCCCGCCGCGGGACGGCCCGCCCGCCCCGAAATTGACGTACGTGTCAGGTTCGTCGAGGGTGCGCAGCCGCACGATCTCCTCGGTGGCCCGGACCGACAGCCCCTCCGCCACGATGCGATCGGCGAGGCGCTCCTGTTCGGCGCGGTCGTCGATGGCGAGCAGCGCCTTCGCGTGGCCGGCGGAGATGACCCCGGCCGCGACCTTGCGCTGCACGGCCGACGGCAGCGAGAGCAGACGCATGGCGTTCGAGATCGCGGGACGGGACTTGCCGAGACGCTGGGCCAGCTCCTCCTGCGTCACGCCGAAGTCGTCGAGGAGCTGCTGGTAGGCGGCCCCCTCCTCCAGCGGGTTGAGCTGCACCCGGTGGATGTTCTCGACCAGCGCCTCCTTCAGCAGGTCGGCGTCCTCGGTGTGCCGGACGATGGCGGGGATGCGCGTCAGCCCCGCGAGCTTGGCGGCCCGCAGCCGCCGCTCGCCGGCGATCAGCTCGTAGCGCTCGTCCCCCAGCGGTCGCACGACGATGGGCTGCAGCACGCCCATGTCCCGGATCGACGTGGCGAGGCCGTCGAGCTCGTCCTCGTCGAAGACCCCACGTGGCTGCCGCGGGTTGGGCGCCACGGCCGACAGCGCCACGTCGGTGAGCGTGGCACGGTGCTCCTCGCCCGGCGGGATGAGCGCCGCGAGGCCCCTCCCCAGTCCACCCTTGCGGTTCATGGCTGTCCCTCCGTGCCGGGAACCGGCTGGTCGTGACCCTCGTCATGGTGCCGATGTGCGTCGTCGTGCCCGTGCTCGTGGTGCGGCTCGTGCCCGTCGCCGCCGTGGGAGGCGTCCTCGTCCCCGGGCAGGTCCCCGGGTACGTCCTCCGGCACGAGGTCCGTGGGCAGCGACGCCGCCTCGTCCGGGGTCGCCGGGGTCGGGGTGGAGGGCCCGAGCAGCCGGTCGAGCGGTGAGGCCTCCTCGGCCTCGAGCTCGAGCTCCAGGCGTCGGGCGACCTCGCGAGCGAGCCGCTGGTAGGCGCGCGCGCCCCGGCTGGCCGGGTCGAAGACGCCGATCGGCTGGCCGTACGACGGCGCCTCCGACAGCCGGACCGTGCGTGGGACGATCGTCTGGTACGCGATGTCGCCGAAGTACCCGCGGACCTCGTCGGCGACCTGCTGGGACAGGTTCGTGCGTCCGTCGAACATGGTGAGCACGACCCCACCCACGGCGAGGCCCCGGTTGAGGCTGTCGCCCACCAGCTTGACCGTCCGCATCAGCTGGCCGAGGCCCTCGAGCGCGTAGTACTCGCACTGGATGGGCACCAGCACCTGGTCCGCGGCGACCAACGCGTTGATCGTCAGGAGCCCCAGCGAGGGGGGACAGTCGATGAGGATCACGTCGTAGAGGTCGCGCACGGCGTCCAGGGCCTGCTTCAGCCGGTTCTCGCGGGAGAAGGCCGGGACGAGCTCGATCTCAGCACCGGCGAGGTCGAGGCTCGACGGCAGCACGTGCAGGCCTCGCACGGCGGTCGGCTCGGCCGCGTCTTCGACGTCCATCTGCTCGACGATGACCCGGTAGGTGCTGGGAGCGCCCTCCTGTGCCCGGAGCCCGAGCCCCGTCGTGGCGTTGCCCTGCGGGTCGAGATCGACGACGAGCACCTGGGCACCGGCCATCGCCAGCGCAGCGCCAAGCGACACGGTCGTGGTCGTCTTGCCGACGCCGCCCTTCTGGTTCGCGACGCAGATGACGGTGGCGGCCCGGTTGACGTGGTCGAGATCCGCCAGTGCGTCCTCGAGGACGCTCGTGGCAGGGGTCCCGCTCGGCGCTCCCTCGTCCGCGTGTTCCCCGTGGAACGGCGCGGGGTCCACGCTCGGCGCGGCGGCATCGCGATGTTCCCCGTGGAACGCGTCGACAGCCGGCCGTGGAGGTTCCCCGTGGAACGCCGCCCGCGGTGTCGCATCTCCGTCCGCCGGCACATCCGCCATCCCGGCGGGATCCGTGGCGGCCTCGTCGGCGTGGCCCGGCCGACCCTCGGCGGGGTCCGTCGGAGGCTCGGGGTGCGGATCCCCCTCGGACGACGTCGCCGCCTCGGCCCCGGGGTCGGTGTCGGGCGAGCGCGGGCGTCTCGCTCCCCCGGCGTCGCCCTGTCCGTAGGTGCTCGGCGACGCTCCCCAGGGGGATGACGGTGCGTCAGGGGCCGGAGCGGGGTGGCCGGGCCCTTCGACCGCGTCCATCGCGCCGGAGACGGGATCCTCCGACGTTCCCGCAGGTCGCGCCTCGGGCTCCACGGCCCCCTCCGGCACGCGGCCAGCCGTACCGTCAGAACTGACGGACGTGTCGTCCCCCGGAGCATCCCCGCCCAGGATCGGCGCCGACGTCGGGCCACCCGCATCTGCGGGGGCGTCGCCGGCGTGGGGGGGAGGCGCCTCCTCGCCGTGGTCCGTCCGTTGCCACCGACCCAGCCGGTCCGCAGCCTCGCTCCGGAGTTGCGCGTAGGCCGGGGTCTCGGCGCCGGGCTGGTCCGGGTGGCTCGGGTCCTGCGCACCGGAGCCCCCCGGGTCGGCGGCCGCGAGCTCGGACGGCAGCTCGGACGGGGGGTCGCGGTCCTCCCACGGGCGCGGGGAGGACGCGAGGTCGTCGGAGCTCAGCCACACGGTGTCGCCGGTGGTGTCGGCCGGGTTCTCCTCGTCGGACCGGGGAGGCTCGCCCGCGTGTGGGGTCTCCGGGGCGTCGGGACCGGCGCCGATGTCGTCGGGTGGCTGCGAGGACGAGCCAGGATCCGGCCAGTTCATGCGACAGCCCCCACGGCGGCAGACGGGCCGGAACGGCCCTTCACGGTGTCCGGCCGATGATAACAACCTTCGGACGCGCTGCTGTGGCCTCCGCGTCCTCGAGGTGGATATCGGCGGGGGTCGCCACCACGTGCGCGGCGTGCGTGCGTAGCGACGCGGCCGCCTCATCCAGCTCCTGCTCCCACCGGTCACCCTTGACGGCGTACAGGAGGCCGGCGGGCGCGAGGAACGGGACGGTCCACCCGATCAGGCGCTTCAACGGTGCGACGGCGCGAGCGGTGACCAGCTCGAACCCGCCGCCGAGCCGCTCGACCGCGCTCTCGGCGCGATCGTTCACGACCGCGACGTCGGTTCCCATGGCTCGGGCGGTCTCCGTCAGGAACTCGGTCTTCTTGCGCGTCGAGTCGAGGAGGGTGACCTCGAGATCCGGCCGGGCGGCGGCGATGACGAGCCCGGGGAACCCCCCGCCGGAGCCGACGTCGAGCAACCGCATCGGGCCACCGGGGAGCATGTCCGCGAGGGCCAGGCACTCCGGGATGTGCCGCGTCCGCACCTCGTCGATCGCGCGCGACGAGACGAGGTTGTGGGGCGAGGACTCGACGGCGGCGGCGAAGATCTCCAGCCGTTCCTGTAGGTCCACCCACACCTCCGGGGTCGTCCACCGTCCGCGCCGGCAGCCTAGCCGGGTCCGGGGGCGTGTTCCACGTGGAACCCGCTCAGGTCCAGCGCCTCCAGCGCGTCATCTGACGGCGGGCCCGGCTCCCGAACGGCGCGGACCCTCCAGGATGCGCCAGGAGGGCCGTTCGCGGTGCGGCCCATAGCTGGGCTACCCCCAGACGGGGGTGGTCCGGGGTCGTGGCTGGAGGCACGCCCCGGACGGGTCAGCCAGGGGTGCGCGCCCGCGGTCCACGTGGAAACACCGAGGCCCCGGCGGGGGGCCGGGGCCGGCCAGCCTCGAGCTGACTGGCGGGCTTGACCAGGGGACGTTGCGCGACCGGCGGGCGCTGCCGAGGCGTGTCCACGCGCGGACGGGCCGGCGGGTCGTCGTCGCGTTCGACGAGTTCCCGGATCTCCTGCGG
>JAHWJY010000020.1 GCA_019348135.1 Actinomycetota bacterium | reverse complement strand
GACCACGGGCCCGACGAGGCCGCGCAGCGGTGGGCCGCCCAGGCCGGGCTCTCGGACGGCGTGCACTTCCTGGGTCAGCTCCCCCGCGACCGGGCGATGGAGGAGCTCGCGGGCGCCGTCGCCCTCGTGCACCCGTCCCTGGAGGAGTCCTTCGGACTGGTCCTCGTGGAGGCCATGGCCCGCCGTGTCCCCGTCATCGCCGGCCGCGCGAGCGGTGCGGTCCCCTGGGTCTGCCGGGACGGCGCGGCCGGGAGCCTGGTCGACGTCACGTCCCCCGCCGCTCTCGCCGGCGCGATGTCGGCGGTGCTCGCCGGGGACGACGCCGTCCGCCAGCAGGTGGAGGCGGGCTACGACCACGCCCGCCGGGAGTTCACCCTGGATCGGGTCGCGGCCGGGTACGAAGAGGTCTACGAGCGAGCGCGAGGAGGACGCCGGTGATGGCCCTGCTGCCGGTCCTGCCGGTGCTCGTCGTCGCGCTGGTCCTCGTCGAGCTCGTCATCCGGGACAGCCGTTGGGGGGTCGGGCTCGTCCTCTTCATCGTCGCCCTCCGACTGCTGCACGTCGAGGCGGAGGTCGTCCTGGTGGGCTTCCGCGTGTCCGCCAGCGACGTCGTCGGGGTCGCCCTGATCGTCGCGGCGATCGCGCGGTTCCTCCGGCAGGACGCCCTCTCGGGCGGGCAGTGGGCGTTGCTGGTCTACGGGCTGCTGGTGCTGCTCGGCATCGTCGGCGGCGCGGGCGAGTTCGGCGCCGGCGCGGCCGTCAACGAGGCGAGGAAGTACGTCAGCTTCACGGGCGCGGCGCTGTACGGCACCACGATCCAGCTGACGCCGGCGACCCGCAGCTGGATCGCGCGGGCGTGGGTGCGGCTCGGGGTGCTCATCCTGGTCGTCGTGGTCCTGCGCTGGTCGCTGTTCTTCACCGGGATCGGCATCACCGCCCTCGGCGTGGTCGACGACATGCGCGTGATCCCGTCGTTCGAGACCCTCGTCCTCCTCCAGGCGGTCGTGATCGCGGTCTGGACCCTCGTCGCCGTCCGTGAGCCGGGGACCGGCGCCGCGTGGTCGTCCGGGTCGCCGCCCGCCGTCCCGGCCATGCCAGCGCACCGTCTCGCGTGGTTCGCCGGTGCCGGGGCCGCCGCCGTCCTGCTCCTCCAGCACCGCACGCTGTGGGCCGAGCTCGCGCTCGTCGCGGTGCTGCTCCTGGTGCGCGTCCCCTCGGTGGGACGTCGGCTGTTGGTGTGGGGCACCGTGGGGATCGTCGCGGCGACCGGCCTGTCGCTCCTCGTCCTCGGCGAGGGCACGGAGACGCTCGTGATGGACGACCTCTCGGACTCGGCCTCCAACGTCGACACGTTCTCGTGGCGCGTGGAGGGGTGGTTCGACCTCTACGAGTCCCAGGGACCCGAGGACCCGCAGGAGTGGCTGCTCGGACGTCCGTTCGGGGGCGGCTTCCCGCGGATCGTCAGCGGACGGCTGGTGGACGTCTCGCCCCACAACTTCTACCTGGAGCTGCTGCTGCGGGTCGGTGTCCTCGGCCTCGCCGTGTTCCTCGGCGTGCACGCGGTGGCCATCGTCCGCCTGTGGCGCTCCCGCGGCGGCACCCCGGCGCTGCGGGATGACGCGCTCGCGGTGATCCTGGTGATCTCGCTCGTCCAGAACGCGACCTCCCATCCGCTGGTCGACCAGGGACTCCCGCTGGGTCTCGCGCTCGCCGCCGTGGCCGCCGGCCGGAGGACGTCCGCCCCGCGCCCCGCGGTGCCCGCCGGGACCCGGTCCCCGTGAACGGGACCGAGCCCGACCGACGCCCGCTGCTGGTGGTGCTGTCGTTCCTGGGGCGGCGGGGCGAGACGGGGATCCACCAGCACGTGGATCTCGTGATGGAGGCGGCAACGGACTGGGGGGTCGAGGCGCGCTTCGCCTCGCCCTGGAGCGTCTCGCGGTGGCGGCGACGCGCCGTGACCACCGTCGGGGCGCTGCTCGGGCGTCTCCACCCCGAGCTGGGTTCGGTCTGGACCAGGATCGGCTTCGAGGCCATCCTCGCGCTCCACGTCGTGGGACTCCTCGTCCGCCACCGCGGCCGCACCGTCGTCCTCTACGCCCAGGAACCGTCCGCGACGGCGGCCGCCCTGGCGGCGCGACGTCTCCGACCGTCGGCACGCGTGGTCAGCACGGCCCACTACAACGAGTCGGAGGCCGCGGAGCTGGTGGAGCGGGGCCGGGCCCGGCCGGGCGGGCTCCACGCCCGCCTCCTCGACCGGCGCGAGCGCCTCATGGTGCGCGGCTCCGACCTGGTCGTGTTCCCCTCGCGGTTCAGCCTCGAGACCGTCACCGGTCGCTGGGGTGCGGACGTGGACGCGCCCTGCGAGGTCATCCCCCACCCCGTCGAGGCGGCGGTCCCCGATCCGGACGCGCCGACCGGCGACCTCATCTCCATCGGGACCCTCGAGCCGCGCAAGAACCAGGGCTTCCTGCTGGAGGTGCTGGCCGCCGGTCGGCGGCGCGGGCACCGGTGGACCCTGACGCTCGTCGGCGACGGACCGGACCGAGCCGCCCTCGAGGGACGGACCGCGGTCCTGGGTCTCACGGACGTCGTGCGGTTCCCGGGCCGGGTCGCGGACGCGGCACGGTGGCTGCCGTCCCACCGGCTGTACGTCCACGCCGCCCGGACCGAGAGCTTCGGGATCGTCCTGGCCGAGTCGCTCGCCGCGGGCGTGCCGGTGCTGGCTCCGGCGCGGGGCGCGATCCCGGAGGTGTTCTCCGACGGCGTCGAAGGGCGGGTGTGGGACCTCACCGACCCGGACGGGGCGGCCGAGACGGTCGCGGCGGTGCTCGGCGATCCCGCCATGTACGCGCGGATGCAGGAGGCGGCCCGGTCACGGCACCGCCGTGACCTGACCCCGGAGCGGATCCTGCCCCGCTGGAGGCAGGCGGTGCTGGGGTCAGGCCACGCCGGTGAGTGAGACCCCGTTGACGGACGCGAGGCGGGTGAGCATCGTCGCCATCTGGCCGCGGCTGACCGCGCCGGTCGGGGCGTAGAGCTCGCCGCCGGTCCCGCTGACCATCCCGAGCGCGGCCGCGTCGTTGATCGCGGCCTCGTGGACCGTCCCGTCGTCGTCGGCGAAGTAGTCGACGGCGTCGACGGGCGGCGTGCCACCGAGGTAGGAGGATGCGGCCACGAGGATCGACGCGGCCTGCGCCCGCTGGACCGGAGCCGCCGGCGAGAAGCGTCCCTGCCCGGTCCCGTCGAGGATGCCGAGGTGGGCGAGGACGTTGATGCTGCGCTCGTGCGGGTTGCCGTCGTCGTCGGAGAACGGGTCCGACGGGACGAGCGACGCGAGCTCCGGACGGGCCACCTCGAGCAGGCGGGTGACGAACGCCGCCAGCTGCCCGCGGCTCACGGATGCGTGGGGCGAGAACGTCGTCGGCGTCGTGCCGGTGGCGATGCCGGCGTCCGCGAGGCACGCGATGGCCTCGAGGTGGACCGACCCGGCCACGTCCTCGAAGGCCGTCTCCGTGGTGAACCCGGGGCAGGCCAGGGAGTAGTCCGCCACGAGCGCCTTCGGACGCCGGGGGTTCTTGGCCTTCGGCGCCGGCTCGAGGACGGTCTCCTCCTCCTCGACGATCGGCTCGGGCGCCGGCGCGGTGGCGTCGTACGGGCTCGTGCCGGCCGGCATCTGCGCGGTCATGAACATCGTGGCCGGGAGCGTGCCCCAGTCACCGTTCCACACCGAGTACTGCCCGACGCTCGCCGGCGAGGAGGGGTAGGCCGGGACCGCGGAGGTCGTCCGCAGGAGGATGTCCTCGAGGGCGCCGTCCTGCCAGTAGCGGTTGAAGGGGGCGAACATCACCTCGTGGATGGACTGCCAGCTCCCGTGCGTGCCGTCGATCCGGTAGTTCGCATCGCCTCCGTGGCCCGGGATGTAGCGGACCTGGGTCGTCCGGAAGCTGACGAACTGGTTGACGGCCCAGCGCCAGTTCTTCCCCGACGTGCCGGCCGGGGTGCCCTCGGTGTTGTGGACGCCGGCGCTCGTCGTGAAGTCGTACAGCGAGCGGTCCCCCGTGCGGGCGAGCGCGTCGACGTAGGTGAGGATCGGGGCGAGTGCCTGGCCGGCGTACGCCCAGCCGAGGTCCGGCAGCTCGGTCTTCCAGCGCTCGAACTCCCCCACGTACCCGGCCGGGTAGGTGGAGTAGACGAGGAAGTCACGCGCGAACTTGCTCGCGTCCCGGACGTAGCTCGCCGCGGTGTAGCCCTGCTGACCGGTCGGCGCGACGTAGCCGTCGGTGCGCTGCGACAGGTGCAGGCCGAGGAGCCCCACGAACCGCTGCTTGGCGGCGTTGCGGTTGTTGTAGTACCGCGCGATGCCGCCGATGGTGAGGCCCGCGCCGTCGTACGGCGTCTTCTCGTAGTAGGCGTTCTCCTGGAGGGTCGAGCTCAGCGTGTACGGGGGCGCGGCCTTCTGGTCGCGGTCCGGGAAGATGGACCGGAGCGACTTGTTCGTGTCGAAGTTCATGAACTCGGCGGCGTGGTACATCCAGTCGAGCACGACCTGTCGATCGGCGGCCGTGAACGAGGCGGTCCCGCCCAGCCGGTCCCCGATCTCGACGTACTCGACGGCGTACAGGAGCGAGGTCAGCCAGTTGGCGATCTCGAAGCCGGGGTTGAGGTCGTCGATGACGTCGAGGCACCACCGGGCGCGGTTCGAGAAGTCGAGGTTCGACACGCGTGCCTGCGCGACGAGGGACTGCGCCACGGTGCGTCGGGTCGCCGCGTCGTCGGTCACCATCGCGTGGAACGCGGCATCGCGCAGGCCGCGGCTGGTGGCGACGGGCGGGTCGTACTGGATGCCGCCAGGGAAGTCGATGCAGCCACCGGGGTCCGCGGGGCCCGCCCAGCGGAAGGATGCCGGCGACGCGAGGAAGTCGGCGCGGTTGGAGACGATCCGGTCCCAGTCGCCGGGCGAGTTCGTCCCGGCGTCGCCGGCGCGCCGGTACGGCCCGGTCGTGGCCCGTGCGCGCCACGCGTCGAGCTCGACGTCGGTGACGTGGAGCCCGAGGCGGACCGGCCCGGTCGATGCCTCCGCGGCGGGCGGTGCCACACCCACGAGGACGCTGAGGGCCAGCGCGAGGATGAGGATCCGGACCGAGGTGCCGGTGACGCTACGGTGGACGAGAGTCGACGACGACAAGGGAGAGCTCCTTCGGTAGCCCGGCTGACCTCGTGGGTCCCGTGGCTTTGCGTCCCCGCCTCACGACGGGTGTGCCTTTTCGGGTGCTACGGCCGGCGTTCGGCTGAACGGACGGCTCTACCCTCTCATCGGAGCTCCCCCCGCACACTTGAGCCCGGGGGCGAGAGTCACACCCGAACGGGCGAGGAGTGAACGTGGCCAGCGGGCCGAACGGACGAGGCCCGACCCTCGTCCGATCACTGCGGACGGGGCGTGCGAGCCGCTCGATGCGCTGGTCCATCGGCATCCACGTCGGCCCGTCACCGCTGTCCCTCACCGCGCCCGCGCCCGACCCGAACCCCGTCCTCGAGCCCCACCACGTGACCGACGTCCCCGCCCGGTTCGTGGCCGATCCCTTCCTGCTGCCGGGCGACGACGGTTGGTCGCTGCTGTTCGAGGTGCTGAACGCGGACCGGGAGCGTGGCGAGATCGGGCTCGCGCGCAGCCGGGACCTCGTCCACTGGGAGTACGAGGGCATCGTCCTCCGGGCCGCCCACCACCTGTCCTACCCGTACGTGTTCCGTGCGGATGGCGAGATCCTGATGGTCCCCGAGTCCGGAGCCGACGGGTCGATCGGGCTGTGGCGAGCCACCGCCGGCCCGCACCGGTGGGAGCAGGTCTCCGAGCTCCTCCGGGGCCACGACTTCGCCGATCCGAGCCTGGCGCGCCACGGGGGCCGGTGGTGGCTGTGGACGACCACGGGGGGGACCTCCCCGGTGCTGCGCCTCTACGGCAGCGCCGCGCTGGACCACGGCTGGGAGGAGCACCCGGCGAGCCCGGTCGTCAGCGACACGGGCGTCTCCACGCGCTCAGCGGGGCGCGTGCTGACCCTCGACGACCGCCTCCTGCGGTTCACGCAGGAGGCGACCGCGTCCTACGGCGAACGCGTCTGGGCCAGCGAGGTCGTGGAGCTGTCCCCCGGGTCCTACCGCGAGCGCCCCGTCGGCGACTCCCCCGTCCTGTCGCCCGGCCGCCGTGCCTGGAACGTCGAGCGCATGCACCACCTCGACGCGCACCGGCTGGCGGATGGTGGATGGGTCGCCGCCGTCGACGGGCACGGGTGGCGGGGCCTGCCCCGGATCCGCCGCGCCGCGTCGACGCCCACCCGTCGGCCCGCCACCGACGACCGCGCCGCGACACGACCACGGATCGCGGTCCTCGCGACGTCGCACGACCGACGCGAGGTGACGCTGGCCAGCCTCGCCGCCCTGCACGACCAGGAGGTCGATGCCGACCTCGACGTCGTCCTCGTCGACGCCGGCTCGAGCGACGGGACCGCGGCGGCGGTCCGTGAGCGGTTCCCGTCGGCCCACGTCGACGAGGCGGGGCCGGAGCTCTACTGGAACGCGGGCATGCGTCGCGCGTGGGAGCTGGCACGTCAGCGCGATCCGGTCCCCGACGCCTACCTGTGGCTGAACGACGACACGATCCTCGATCGCGACGCCGTCGCCCGGCTGCTCGCCGTCTGGCGGGACGCGGGGGAGGCGATCGTCGCCGGGGCGACCCGCGACCCGGACACGGGCGCGCTGACCTACGGCGGCGTGCGACGGGAGCACGCCGGCCGTCCGCTGCGCTTCTCGCGGGTCGAGCCGGGGGACGCTCCCGTCGAGGTGGAGACGATCAACGGCAACTGCGTGCTCGTCCCCGCGACCGTCGCGGAACGCGTGGGCAACCTCGACGCCCGGTTCACCCACGGCATGGGTGACTTCGACTACGGACTGCGCGCCCGGTGCCGTGGCGTCACGGTCCTGCTGGCGCCGGGGACGGTCGGGACGTGCGCCGCCAACCCGCCCTCGGTGCGCGACGCCGCCGCCGAGCTCCGGCACCTGCGCAGCCCCAAGGGCCTGCCTCCCCGGGAGTGGCGAGCCTTCGCCCGCCGGTGGGCCGGACCCCTGTGGCCCGTGTACTTCGTGAGCCCGTACCTCCGCCGGCTCGGCGCGGCGTTGCGACACGGGGGCGGGTCCTGAGCCGGCTCCTCGCCGTGGGCCTCGCCGTCGTGGTCGCCGTGGCGGCGGGCGTCGTGTCGTGGCAGCTCACCGCCGGGCCGGCCGACCCCCTCCCCGGACGGGAGGTGCGCGGTGGCGATCCACCGACCCGCACGCCGCTCCCGCCGGCACCCGACGTCCCGCCCCCGGCCGGCGCGGTGCGGGTCGAGGTGGGCGACGACCTCCAGGCGCTCGTCCGCGACCATCCGCCGGGGACGTCCTTCCTGCTCGCGTCGGGCGTGCACCGGCAGCTCTCCGTCGAACCGCGCGACGGGGACCGCTTCACCGGTGAGCCCGGGGCGGTGATGTCCGGGGCGCAGCTCCTCGATGCCGACGCGTTCCGTCGCGAGGGCTCCGCGTGGGTGCTCGACGGGGTGGACGCCGAGGGGTTCGTCCACGGCACGATGATCGAGGGCCACGAACGCGAGGCGCACCCGGAGGACCTCTACGCCGACGGACAGCGGCTGCGTCACGTGGAGCAGCTCGCGGACCTCGACACCGAGCACGAGTGGTACCTCGACTACGACGCCGACCGGCTCCACCTCGCCGCCGACCCGGGACGGTGGGACCTGCTCGAGCTCGCGGTGGCGGACTTCGCCTTCGTGGGCGAGGGCGTCCGCGACGTCACGATCGAGAACCTGGTGGTCCGGCACTACGCCACCCCGGCGCAACGTGGGGCCATCAACGGTCGGCACACCGTCGACTGGACCGTGCGATCGGTGGACGCGTCCTCCAACCACGCCTACGGCCTCGGCACGGGGCCGGGGATGCTCGTCGAGCACTCGCGGTTCGCCGGCAACGGACAGGCCGGGATCGGCGGTCCGGGGGCGCGGCACAGCGAGTCACCCGTGGAGCCCGGCGGGGCCCGGCCCCTCCGGGTCCTGTCGAACGAGATCGCGGACAACCGCCAGCTCGGCTTCTACTGGCGCTGGGAGGGCGGCGGGACGAAGTTCACGCTCACCTCCGGCATGGCCTTCGCCAACAACCACGTCCACGGCAACGACGGGCCCGGCCTGTGGTGGGACATCGACAACGAGGACGCGGTCGGTTGCGCCAACCTGGTCGAGGACAACGTCATCGGGATCTTCCCGGAGATCGGTCAGGGCGCGCGCGTGTTCTGGAACGAGGTCCACGGCAACCTCCGCGCCGGTGAGGAGGCCGCCAGCACGGGCATCTTCGTCTCGAACACGAGCGACGTCGAGATCGCCCACAACGTCGTCTCGGGTCAGCCGCTGGGCATCCTCGCGCGTGACGCCGACGAGGAGGAGACGGGCGACCACGGGCCCCGGCGCACGACCGGGCTGTGGGTGCACGACAACGTCGTGGCGCACGACGACCACTCCGGGATGCGCATCGAGACCGAGCTGACCGAAGGTCGCGACACCGTCCGCTTCGAGCGCAACCACTGGTCCGTCCCGGACCCGGAGGGACGCTTCTGGGTGCTGGGCGACGACGCCGACCCGATCGACTGGGCGACGTGGCGCGACGAGGGCATGGATCGCGAGGGGCGGGTCTCCACCCTGGTGCCGGACCGTCGACCCGTGCCGGCGTCGGACGTGCCCCGGTTCACCCGGACCCGCTACGGGCCCGTCCCCGCCGGCGAGGACCCTCCCGTCCACCCCAGCGCGGCGTCCTGCGCGGACGAGCTCCCCTGAGGATCAGGGACGCCGGGCCAGCTCGTAGGCGTCCTCGGCACGGCTCGCGGCCGTCCCCCAGTTGTACTCCTCCGCCAGCGCGCGACGGCCGGCGGTGCCGAGCTCGTCGCGTCGCACGGGGTCCCGGAGGAGGCCCACCAGCACCGCGGCGAGCGCCGCCGGATCGCGGTCGACCACGACGCCTCCCCCGGTCCGGCCGAACAGCTCCCGGACGGGCGGGATGTCCGCCCCGACCGCGGGACGCCCGACGCGCCACGCCTCGAGGTAGACCCCCCCGAGGGCCTCGCCGGAGGACGGCACGCACAGCAGCGCCGACCGCCGGAGGACGCCCCACTTCGTGGCCTCGTCGACGCTCCCGTGGACGGTCGTCAGCGGGTCGTCCTCCAGCCGCCGCCGCAGGGCGCCCGGGGCGTCGAGCCACGGCCCGACGACCGCGAGGCGGGTCCCCGGCAGCTCGCTGCGGACCAGCCGCATCGCGGCCTCCAGCACGTCGAGGCCCTTGTAGTGCCGGATCTGGCCGAGGAAGGCGACCGCCGGCGGGACGTCCGGTGGCGCGTCCGCCGCGGTGGGCTCCGGCGGCTCACCGACCGGACCCACGACCGTCCGGACGATCCGCTCGCGGTCGACCCCGCCCGCCTCGATGGCCTCCGCTTCGTGCTCCGAGAGGACCAGGACGGCGTCGGCGTGGCGGTAGAGCTCCCACCACCACCAGTGCCACGGCCGCGTCCAGTGGGGGTGGTGGTTGGGGGTGAGCACGTAGGGGATGCCACGCGCGCGGGCGGCGCGGACGACGGCCTGGTACAGCCACTCACGCCCCACCCGCGACAGGTGCACGACGTCCGGCTGCACCCGGTCGAGGACGTCGCGGGCCGCCGGGGCGTAGGCGGCCGTGAGCGCCGGGGCGAGGGTCCGCATGGCAGCGGGGTACGCGGCGAGGGCTGCGCCGGCCCGGAGCCGACGGCTCGCCGCGAGACCGAGGTGCTCCACGCGCACGCCGTCCAGCACGTCGGGTGGCCGTCGTCCGGGTGCGCGGACCGTCGTCCCGAGGGCCCAGTCGGTCCTCGTCTCCCGCCACGCGGTCGCGACGACCACCTCGTGGCCGCGTGCGAGCAACGAGCGGTGGAGCTCGTGGGCGTGCACCTGTGCGCCCCCCGTCGAGGGTGGGTACGCCGTGATGACCGAGAGGATCCTCACGCGCGGTCGCCGGTCGCGTGGCCGGACGCCGGGCGGTCGACGGCCGTCAGCGCCGCCACGATGCCGGCGGTGACCCGGGCGACCATGGCCTCGAGCGTGTAGGTGCCGGACGAGGCCCGGGCCCCCGCCGACAGGTCCCCCAGCAGGTCCGGCGAGCTCAGCAGCTCGACGACGGTCGCCGCGTAGCCCTCGGCTCGTCCCTCGTCGTCCGAGACGATCCCGTTGACCCCGTGCTGGATGTACTCGACCTCGGGTGGGTGCGGGAGCCCTGCGCTGATCACGATGGGGAGTCCCAGCGCGAAGCTGTCGACGACGGACAGACCGGCCCAGCCGGGGATCAGCAACAGGCGGCAGACGGACGCCACGTCGGCGAGGTCGTCGCCGAAGCGCTGACCGACCAGGCGGAGCCAGGGTCGGGAGGCGACCGCCCGTCGCAGCTCGTCCGACTGCTCGCCGGCGCCGACCATCAGCAGCTCGAACGTCGGCAGACGCTCACGGACCAGGTCGCCGGCCGCGACGAGGAGGTCGAGCCGCTTCTCGGGGGCGAAGTTCCCGAGGAAGAGACAGGTGTGGTCGCCGCGCACGCCCAGGTCGGCGCGGGCCTTCGCGATGGCGGTCGGGTCGAGACGTGCCGACGCGGCCGCGAGGGCGGTGGTGTCGGTCGCGTTCTCGAAGGTCGTGATGCGCGTTGCCGGGAACCCCAACCCCGCCACGATGTCGGCGGCCCCTCGGGTGTAGGCGAACCACCAGTCGGCCCGCAGGGTCATCCAGCGCTTCACGCGCTCCCCGAGCCGGCTCGCGGTGCCGGGATCGAAGTTCATCCCGTGCCCCCAGAGGGCGTACGGCGGGGGTACGCCCAGCGCCCGCCGCACGCCGAGCAGCACGTTCAGGACCAGTCGCGACGCCTGCTCGACGACCAGGAGGTCCGCGGACCGCATGAGCGGCCAGCCGAGGAGCCAGATCACCTGCCGGCGACGGAGGGACAGCGAGCGTGCCCGGACCTCGGTCGCCCAGGGCAGCTCGCCGGCGTCCTGCCGGGGGCCACCGAGGTCGCGGTTGGCGTGCAGGAGCTCGAGGTCGACGCCGTGCTCGGCGAGGCTCGTGCGCAACTCCGAGAAGAACCGCACGCGGTAGCGGCGCAGCGTCCGGTGGACGAACACGACCCGGCGCCGGGGAGCGGGCAGCTCGTCGAGCCACGACCCGGCCTCCGCCAGCCAGCCGGGGTCCGACAGCAGCCTGCGGCGCAACCAGGGGTGGAGGCGACGCGGGAGCCACAGGGCGAGCGAGCGCAGCAGGGATCCGGTGTCGCCCATCCGGACGGCTGCCGCGTAGCTCCGCAGCGCCATCCGGCGCTGCCCGGACCGCAGCGCCTCCGAGGCGACGAAACGGTGCTGCACACCGCGGTCGAACGGCTGGTCGGGCTGGCGCAGGTCCGCGAACTTCCGCTCCATGACCTCCAGCTCCGGCTCGTACCGGGACGCGGCCTGGGACACCTGGCCGGCGTGCTGTCGGTACGCGACGAGCGGGGCGGACACGGCCGCCGGGGGTCCGGTCCGGAGGAGCCGGAGGGAGAGGTCCCAGTCCGTCTGCCAGCGGAGGCGGTCGTCCAGCAGACCGTCCCCGTCGACCCGGTCGCGACGGAAGAGCATCCCCGACAGCCCTGCCGGCACCACGTACATCCGGGGCAGGACCGCCGCGGCGTCCGCCGGAGCGAGCGGAGGACGACCGCCGAGGATGCGACGGTCCGCGTCGATGTAGACGCATCCGCAGTAGACCCAGCCGGCGCCCGTCCGCTCCGCCTCCTCGAGCTGGCGACGGAGCTTGTCCGGCGACCACAGGTCGTCGTCGTCCAGGAACGCCACCCAGGGGGAGACGGCCGCGGCGAGGCCGGTGTTCCTGCCGCCGGTCGGCCCGAGGGACCGGTCGTTGCGGATCACGCGGACGCGTGGATCGGACACCTCGGCGAGGTAGGCCTGCGTGCCGTCGGTCGACCCGTTGTCGACGACGACCACCTCGAGGTCGACGTCGCGCTGGGCCAGGGCGCACCACAGGGCCTCGCGCAGCATGGCCACGCGGTCGTAGGTCGAGATGACGACGGAGACGTCGGGCACGGAGCTCCCTGGCGGTGTCGCGGGGAGGCTACTCGTGACGCCGACCCGCCCGGGAGGCCGCAGGGACGCTCGGGGCCCGGGCTAGGCTCCGTCCATGATCGAGGACGGACGACAGGTCGCGGCGGACCGCATCGAGACCGATGTGTGCGTCATCGGCGCCGGCCCCGCGGGTCTGGCGCTGGCCCTCGAGCTCGCCGGGCACGGCCTCTCGGTGTGCGTGCTGGAGAGCGGGGATCGAGGGATCTCCCGTCGCGGCCAGCAGCTCGCCGGCGGCGAGAACGGCGACCCGCACTACTACCGGCTCGACAGCACGCGGATCCGCGGCTTCGGCGGGACGTCCAACCACTGGCGGGGTGACTCCGGCTTCCGGGCGCGGGAGCTGGACGCGGCCGATCTCGCCCCGCGCCCCAGCGTCGGCCGCATCGGCTGGCCGTTCTCCCGTGCCGAGCTCGCCGGGGACTACGAGCGGGCGGCCGAGCTCCTCCGACTGGGACCCGACGTCACCGCCGACCGCTGGGCGGAGGCGACCGCCGGGCCCCTGCCCACGGATCCCGACCTCATCGAGACGTGGCGCTTCCGGATCGGGCCGCTGGACTCGTTCACCTCGCGCTGGGACGAGCTCGACCGCCTCCGGGACGTCCGTGTCCTCACGTCCACCACCGTCCTCGAGCTGCACAGCGACGACCACCGCGTGACGGAGGCGACGGCGACGACGGGAGACGGCCGCACGCTCGAGGTGCACGGGCGGGCGTTCGTGCTGGCGATGGGCGGGATCGACAACGCCCGGCTGCTCCTGCTCAGCCGCCGTGACCGCCCGGCCGGCCTCGGCAACCACCACGACCGCGTCGGCCGGTACTTCATGGAGCACCCCCACGTCCGCTCCGGAGTGCTCGTGCCGCGGGACCCGACGTTCGCCCGACGGATGCAGGTCTACGATCGCCACGACGTCGACGGGACCGAGCTCGTGGGCATGCTCGCGCCCTCCTCCGCCGCGCTCGAGCGCGTGGGGGCGCTGGGCTCGGCCTGGTCCGTCCACATGGTCCCGCGGGCCCGTCTCTCCGCAGCCGGGCAGCTGCTGTCCGAGGTCCGGGACCTGGCGAGCTACCGGCGGCCCGTTCCCCGGACCGGTGCGCGCATCGCCGGCCTGCTCCGCCGACCGGGTCAGACGGCACGCGCGGTCAGGGCGGCCCTGGGCGACGGTCCTCCGGAGGTCGGGATGCTGGTGGGGATGACCGAGCAGGAGCCCCACCCGGACTCCCGCGTCACGCTCGGCGGGCGCCGCGACCGGTTCGGCCAGCCCGTGGCGCGGCTCGACTGGCGGCTGACGGAACGCGATCGGGCCGCGGTACGGGCCGGTCAGGACATCCTCGACCGCGCGCTGCGCGACGCGGGTCTCGGGCACGTGGAGGACCGGTTCGGCGACGTGGAGCCGCCCCCCCTCATCGGTGGCGGCTTCCACCACATGGGCACGACCCGGATGCACGACGACGAGCGCCTGGGGGTGGTGGACGCCGACCAGCGGGTCCACACGATGTCCAACCTCTACGTCACGGGCGCCTCGGTCTTCCCGACGGGTGGCGTCGCCAACCCCACGCTGACCGTCGTGGCCCTCGCCGTCCGCCTGGCCCGTCACCTCCGCGGCTCGCTGCGGACCGCGGGGTGATGCTCGACCTCCGGGACCTGGCGGAGGGCCAGGAGCTTCGGGCCGACCTGTGCATCGTCGGCGCCGGCCCTGCCGGGCTGGCCGTGGCCGCGGAGCTCCGCGGCGCCGGACGCGAGGTGCTGCTGCTGGAGAGCGGCGGCCCCGAGCCCGTCCCCGGTGCCCAGGGGCTCGGCGTCGGCACGGTCTCCGGCGACACCCGGTACGGGGCCACGCCCCTCACCGGGACCCGCCACCGGCAGGTGGGCGGCACGGCGCACCTCTGGGACATCTCGCTCGACGGCGCGGACCACGGCGTGCGGCTGATCCCGTTCGGCGACGAGGACCTGCGGGGCGCGCCCTCGTGGCGGGCCGCGTGGCCCCTCGATGCCGGGGACCTCGCGCCCTTCTACGCCCGGGCGCACGAGCTCCTCGGGCTCGGGCCGGTCCGATACGACGCCGCCCCCTGGACCGCGCCGGACGCCGCACCGCTCGCGTTGCGCGACGTCGACACCGACGTCTTCCGGTTCGCGCCGGGCGAGCGCCTCTCCCGCGACCTCCGGGACCGGGTGACGGCGGATCCCTCCTGCCGTATCGCGACGCACGCGACGGCGACCGAGCTCGTGGTGGAGCACGCCCGCGTGGACCACGTCGTCGTGGCGAGCGCGCCCGGACGTCGGCACCGGGTCCGGTGCCGGGAGGTCGTCCTCGCCGCCGGCGGCATCGAGAACGCCCGGCTGCTGCTGGCGTCCGCCCGGGGACGGGGCGGTCTCGGCAACGACCACGACCTCGTCGGCCGGACCTTCATGGACCATCCCCTGGTCCGTGCCGGCATGCTGCGCTCCCGCCCGGGCATCCGCGCCGCCCTCGGCTTCTACGACCACCGGACCGTCGACGGCAGCCGCGTCATGGGGCGCCTGGTGGTCGGCCGCGGACGACTGGGCGGCGAGCTGCCGGGCTCGGCGTTCTACCTGTTGCCACGGCCCGCCGGCTACGACCCCGAGCTCGCCTCCCAGCTGCGACGCGCCGTCCTGGCCCGGGACGCCGGGTCCGTCGTCGCTGCGCTGCGGCACCCCCGCGCGGTCGCCGGCGTCGCGCGGGGCGTGGTGGCGCGACGGCGCGACGCGTGGCCCGAGATGTCCCGCGGGGGGTGGTCGCGCCAGAGCGGTCCGGCACGACGGTGGCCGGACCTCGAGCTCGTCCAGCGCTGCGAGCAGGTCCCCGACCGCACGAACCGCGTCGTGCTGTCGGAACGCCGGGACGCCCTGGGCGCGCCGGTCGCCGACGTGCACTGGACGTGGACGGACGACGACCGCGCCGGCGCAGCCGCCGCCCAGGTGCTGCTGGCCCAGGCGTTCGCGTCCGCCGGGCTGGGACGGACCGACCTGGTGCGGGAACCCGACGGCTCCGCCCAGCTGCTCGGGGGGACCCACCACCACATGGGCGCGACCCGCATGTCGGCGGATCCCGCGGCCGGCGTCGTCGACCCGGATGGCCGCCTGCACGGCGTCGCCAACGTGTACGTGACGGGGAGCTCGGTCTTCCCGACATCGGGGACGCCGAACCCGACGCTGACGATCCTCGCCCTGGCCGCCCGACTGGCGGCCCACCTGCGGGCTCAGCCGTGACGCCGGGGTGCCGCCAGGGCGCGCTCGACCCCCTCGGCGAACCGCTCCGCCATGGCGTCGACGGTCAGCCCCTCGGCCGAACGTCGCCCACCACGCGCGAGTGAGGCCCGGGCCGCGTCGTCGGTCAGGAGGTCGACCACGGCAGCGGCGTACCGCGCCGGGTCCCCACCGTCGTCGACGAGGAGACCGTTGACGCCGGACCGGAGGTAGGCGATCTCGGGTGGGTGGGCCATCGTCCCGCTCGTCACCAGCGGGAGGCCGGCGGCGAAGCAGTCGGCGATCACGAGGCCCGCCCACCCCGGGACGACCGCCACCCGGCCGAGCGCCAGGATCGTGGCGAGGTCCGTGCCGGTCCGTGTGCCCGCCCACCGGATCCACGCCCGGTCACCGGTCTCCCGCCGGAGCTGCGGCGCGGCGGGGCCGTCCCCGACCACCACCAGCTCCAGGTCCGGGATCCGACGGCGCGCGTGCTCGACGGCGGCGACGAGGAACGGCAGCCCCTTCGCCGGGTGGATCGACCCCAGGAAGACGCACACGTGGTCCCCGGTCAGCCCGAGCTCACCCCGCATGGCCGCGATCGCCGGCTCGTCCACGGCGGCGACGGCCCGCGCCAGGGCCGCCGTGTCGGTGGCGTTCCGGACGTCGGTGACGCGCTCGGGCGGCATCCCGAGATCCACCGCCGCCTGCACGGCGAGCTCGTTGTAGGCGAAGAACCAGTGCGCCTCGCGGGTGACCGCCGCCTTGACGCGCTCCAGAACGCCCGTCGCGTCGGCGTGGAAGGTGCGACCGTGGCCCCACATCGCGACCCGCGGTCCGCCCCAGCGCTGGCGCGCCAGGAGGGGGTAGTTGCCGAGGAGCTGCACGGCCTGCTCCACGACCACGAGGTCGCTCCCGCGGACGGACCGGCCCAACGACTGCCACACCAGCTGCCGGCCCCCTGCGGTGAGGACGCGCCCCGCAGCCCGCTCGGCCCACCCGGGGACGGCACCCGGCTCGACCCGGTCGGACGGTGTCGTGTGGACGAGCCGGAGGGCGATGCCGCGACCGGCGAGCGCCGGTCGGAGGAGGTCGTAGAAGGGTCGCCGGTAGGCGCGCAGCGTCCGCTGCACGATGACGACACGTCGCGGATCTCGCACGACGACAGGCTAGTCCGGGGCCGTGATCGTCCGGGGGCCGGGGTCAGCGCCGGGTAGCATCCCGCGGTCGATGCGCCGATGCCAGGGGAACCGCCGTGCGGGTGCTGATGACCGGGCACGACGGCTACATCGGCACGGTCATGACGCCGATGCTCCAGCGCGCCGGACACGAGGTCGTCGGGCTCGACTCGTGCCTCTTCCGACCGTGCCTCCACGGCGCACCGGTCCCCCCCGTCGAGGAGGTCCGCCGCGACCTGCGCGACGTCAGCGCGGACGACCTGCGCGGCATCGACGCGATCGTGCATCTCGCCGCCCTTTCGAACGACCCGCTCGGCGACCTCGCGCCCGAGCACACCCACGACATCAACCACCACGCATCGACGCGGCTCGCGGAGCTCGCGAAGGACGCCGGCGTCCGACGGTTCCTCTACAGCTCCTCGTGCAGCGTCTACGGGGCCGCCGACACGACCGTCCTGGTCGACGAGTCGGCGCCGCTGGCTCCGGTGAGCGCCTACGCGCAGTCGAAGGTCGCCGTCGAGGCGGACCTGGCGTCGCTGGCCGACGACCGCTTCACGCCGGTCTACCTCCGCAACGCGACGGCCTACGGCTGGTCGCCGCGGCTGCGGCTCGACCTGGTGCTGAACGACCTCGTCGCGACCGCCGTCCTCACCGGCGAGATCCTGGTGCTGTCCGACGGCACGCCCTGGCGCCCCCTCGTGCACATCGAGGACATCTCGCGTGCCTTCCTCTCGGCGCTGGAGGCACCGGCCGAGGACGTGCACGACCGGGCCTTCAACGTCGGCACCGAGGCCGACAACCACCAGGTGAGCGGGCTCGCCGCGATCGTGGCGGACGTCGTCCCCGGGAGCACGATCCGGATCACGGGCGAGGCCGGGGGCGATCCGCGGTCCTACCGCGTGAGCTTCGACAGGATCCGTCGCGAGCTGCCGACCTTCGATCCCCGGTGGGACGCGCGCCGGGGCGCGGAGCAGCTGCGCGACCGGTTCCGCGAGCACGGCCTCGCACCGGAGCACCGCGCGTTCACCTACCGCCGCATCGCCTGGCTGCAGTCGCTCATCGACGAGGGACGCGTCGACGACCACCTCCGGTGGCGCGACGAGCCGGTGAGCTGACCTCCCTACGGCGCCAGCATCCGCTCGCGCACGCTGCCGCGGAGCCGTCCGACCCGCCAGCCCAGCAGGTGGACCCACCGCGCGAGGTCGCCACGGCCCCGGACGGCGCCGAATCGGAGCGGGACGAGGACCCACGCGGCCAGGCCTCGCCAGCGCGACGGTTCCGGCATGCCCAGCGGCGCGAACTTGCGGTGGATCGCGACCGACCCTTCGGCCCAGCCGCGCGCCTGCCGGTAGACGGCGCGCAGCGACGTCCGCAACCGGATCGCGACGACGGCGTCGGGCGCGAAGGCGGGCGTGAAGCCGGCGAGCTGCGCACGGAAGAACAGGTCGACGCCCTCCTGGCGGGCCACGCCCTCGTCCTCGTCGAACGGGCCGATGGCGTCCAGCAGGCGTCGGGTGATGCCGAGGTTGCCCGGGCCGCCGTGGAGGAGGTCCCAGCCGGCCACGTCGGCCGTCTGGAGCCCCTCCCGCTGGGTCGCGCGTGATCCCAGGACCCACGCGGGGTTGAGCGGTACGGCGTCCATCGCCCCTCCGACGATGTCGGCGGTGGCCAGCGCCTCGACCATCGCGGCCACCCATCCGGGCGCGACCACGTCGTCGGCGTCGCAGAACAGCAGCCGGTCACCACGCGCGACGGCGATGCCCGCGTTGCGGGCCGCCGACACGTTCCCTCCGCCCGTGCGCCGGACGACCGTGAGCGCGGGCAGGACCGGCCGGTGGTCCTCGGCCACCTGCGAGGTCCCGTCGGTCGAGCCGTCGTCGACCACCACCACCTCCCACGGACCGTCGTGGGACTGGGCGGCCAGTGCCCGCAGCTGGTCGCCGAGCTCCGCGGCGGCGTTCCGACACGGGACGATGACGCTGACGTCGGGCGTCACACCGTCGACGGGGGCCGCGCCCCGAGCGCCGGCTCGAGCCAGTCCAGCACGCCCTCCGGCCACGTCGTGGTGTGCCGACGGAGCCGCTGGACGGGCACCAGCGAGCGCAGGACCTTGACCACGGCCGCACGGTCGCCGGCCCGCGCACCGCGCAGGTACCAGCGTCGCGCTGCGGCGCGGTCACCGCTGCGCCAGGCGGTCATGCCGAACCACCGGAAGGTGTCGACCGGCTTCAGCGGGTGACCGTCCCGCAGGTCCCGGTAGCGCTCGTCGAGGACGGCGAGCTCGGAGAAGACGCGCTCGGCGTTGCGTGCCGACATGCTCTGGGGGTGCAGTCGGTAGCCGACGAGGTGCTCGTTCACGACGGCCGGCGGTCCGGCCCGGAGCAGCTTCAGCCACATGTCCCAGTCGCCCAGCAGGGAGAGGTCGGGATCGAACCCGCCCTGCCGCAGGACCGCGTCCCGGCGTGCCAGCACCCCGGAGCCGCCGCCGGGGACGGCGTTCTTCGTCGGCAGGACCGCGGACAGCGACTCGGCGGAGCGTGGACCGGACGCGACCCACGGCACCGGTCCGGGCAGCAGGAACTGGACCGCGAGGGTGACCACCCAGTCGCGTCCGCTCGCCCGCGCGGCGGCCAGCTGGGCGGCGAGCTTGCCCGGCGCCCACAGGTCGTCGTCGTCGAGCGGCGCGACCCACTCGCCGTGTGCCTCGCGGATGCCGGTGTTCCGCGCGGCGCCGACGCCCCGGGCGTGGCCGTGGCGGACGACCCGCAGCCGGTCGTCGTCGACCTGCGCGAGCACCTCGAGCGTGTCGTCGGTCGAGCCGTCGTCGACGACCACGACCTCGAGGTCGACGTCGCGCTGCGCCAGCGCCGAGGCGAGCGTGGCCAGCATCAGCTCGGCGCGGTCGTGCGTCGGCACGACGACCGACACCTCCGGTCCACGCTCCACGTCCGCCCCCGTCCCTCGTCTCTCCGCCCGACGGTAGATGACCGAGCGTCACCCATCGCGCACCGCTGCGTTAGGGTCGAACGACCGACCAGGAGACGAGGTTCTGCCCGACCGGCTCGCCCCCGCCGACATCCCGGTGGTCATCCTCGCCGGGGGGTTCGGCACGCGCATGGGGCGGGACTCCGACGGCCTCCCGAAGCCGCTCGTCCCGATCGGTGACCAGCCCATCCTGTGGCACATCATGAAGCTCTACGGGGCCCACGGGTTCCGTCGGTTCGTCATCTGCCTCGGCTACAAGTCCTGGCTCATCAAGGAGTACTTCCTCACCTACCGCGAGCGGCTCTCCGACATCCGCCTCGAGCTCTCCGAGGAGCACGAACCGGAGTTCCTCAACCAGATCGCCGACGAGGACTGGGAGATCACCCTCGCCGAGACCGGCCTCCGCACGGGGACCGGCGGCCGACTGGGCCGCGTGGAGCGGTACGTCGACGCCGACACCTTCTGCTTCACCTACGGCGACGGCATCGGCGCCGTCGACCTCACCGCCGGGCTGGCCCACCACTACGACCAGGGCCGGATCGGGACCGTCACCGGCGTGCATCCCGGCTCCCGCTACGGCGAGATGCACGTCGACGGCGCGAAGGTGACCGAGTTCAACGAGAAGCCGACGCAGGCGGAGGGCTTCGTCTCCGGTGGCTTCTTCTTCTTCCAGCGCGAGATGTTCCGCTACGTCTCGGGCGACGTGGACCTCTTCTTCGAGTCGGAGCCGCTCCAGCACCTCGCCCGCGACGGCGAGCTGTCGGTGTTCCCGCACGAGGGCTTCTGGCTGGGCATGGACACCTACCGCGAGCTCAAGCAGCTGAACGACCTGTGGGAGTCCGGCGAGGCGCCGTGGAAGGTGTGGTGATGCGGTTCACCACCACCGACGTCCCGCCGGCGACGGTGGTCGACCTCGAGAAGCGGGAGGACGAGCGTGGCTGGTTCGCGCGGGCCTTCTGCGCCGACGAGTACGCCGAGGTGGGGCTGACCCCGGTGACGGCCCAGACGAACATGAGCCTGTCGCGCACGCGCGGGACCATCCGAGGGCTGCACTTCCAGACCGCCCCCCACGAGGAGGCCAAGCTCGTCCGGTGCCTCCGCGGCGCGATCCTCGACGTCGCCGTCGACGTACGCCCCGGCTCGGAGACGTACCTGCAGCACGTCGCGGTCGAGCTGACGGAGCACGACCACCGGGCGCTGCACGTCCCGGAGGGGTTCGCGCACGGCTTCCAGGCGCTCACGGACGACGTGCTCCTCGTCTACCAGGTGTCGGCCTCGTACACCCCCGGCGCCGAGCAGGGCCTGCGCTTCGACGATCCGGCGCTGGGCATCGCGTGGCCGCTCCCCGTCACCGACATCTCCGACAAGGACGCCGCCTGGCCGCTGCTGTCCGAGCGGCAGCCCGACCGTGGTGCGGTCGGCACGTGATCATCGTCGACCGTCTGCTCGAGGCGCGCGCCGGCGAGGGCCGCCCCGTGCGCGTCGGCATGGTCGGTGCCGGCTTCATGGGGCAGGGCATCGCCAACCAGATCGCGCGGTCGACCCCGGGCATGGAGCTCGTCGCGATCGCCAACCGGCACCCCGACCGCGCCCGCGAGGCCTACGCCTACGCCGGCGTGGACGACGTCGACACCGCCACTTCGCCGGCGGACCTCGACCGCAGCGTCGCGGCCGGACGGGTGGCGGTCACCGACGACCCGACGGTCCTGACCCGTGCCGGGTCGGTCGAGGTCATCGTGGAGGTCACCGGAGCGGTCGACCACGCCGCGCGGGTCATCCTGGACGCCATCGGCCACGGCACGCACGTGGTCTCGATGAACGCCGAGGTCGACGGCACCGTCGGGCCGCTGCTGCAGCTCGAGGCCGAGGCCGCCGGCGTCGTCTACACCTCGTCGGGTGGCGACCAGCCCGGCGTGCAGGGCGACCTCGTCCGGTTCGTGCGGGGGATCGGGTGCCGGCCGCTCGTCGTGGGCAACATCAAGGGCCTGCAGGACGAATACCGCACGCCCACGACCCAGCAGGGCTTCGCCGAGCAGTGGGGCCAGAACGTCAACATGGTCACGTCGTTCGCCGACGGGACCAAGATCAGCTTCGAGCAGGCCACGGTCGCGAACGCCTTCGGGCTCACGGTGCCGAAGCGCGGCATGAACGGCTTCGACTGGGACGGTCACGTCGACGACGCGACCGCGCTCTACGACCTCGACGAGCTCGAGACCCTCGGCGGGGTCGTCGACTACCTCGTCAAGGCGAAGCCCGGCCCGGGCGTCTTCTGCTTCGCGACGCACGACGACCCCAAGCAGCAGCACTACCTCAACCTCTACAAGCTCGGCGAGGGTCCGCTGTACGCGTTCTACCGGCCGTACCACCTGTGCCACTTCGAGGTGCCCGAGACGATCGCCCGCGCGGTGCTCCTCGGTGACGCGACCCTCCGCCCGGACGGCGCCCCGACCGTCGAGGTCATCACGCTGGCCAAGACCGACCTCCCGGCCGGGACGGTGCTCGACCGGCTCGGCGGCTACCACACCTACGGCCAGGCGGAGCGGGCGGACACGACCGCGGACGGGCGGTTGCTGCCCATCGGCGTCGCGGAGGGCTGCCGGCTCGTCCGCGACGTCGCGAGGGACGCGGTGCTGACCTACGACGACGTCGAGGTCCCCCCGGGGAGGCTCGTGGACGAGCTCCGCGCACGCCAGGCGGAGCGGCTCCCGCCGGCGCCGAGGGACGCGACGCCGTGACCGCCGCCGACCGCGGCGACCGGCGCCGCTGGCCGCTCCTCGTCGTCCTCGTGCTGCTGGTGCTCGTCGTCTGGGGTGCGGCGGTCGCGACCGCGGCGCTGTCCGCGCGGTCGTCGATGCGCGTCGCCGAGGACGACCTGCACGTGGCGCGCGAGGCCGTCGGCGCCCTGGACATCGAGGGCGCGGACGCGGCACTCGCAGACGCCTCCTCCGCCCTCGAGGACGCCCAGCGTCGCCTCGGACGACCGGACGTCCGTCTCGCCACCCGGCTGCCGCTGGTCGGCGACGACCTGCGCACGGCCACCGCGGTGGCGGACGGCGCCGCCCTGGTGGCCGCCGGCGGCCGGACGGTCACCGCGGCGATCCTCGCGCTGCCCGACGGTGCCGACTCGCTCCTGCCGCGTGACGGCGCCCTCCCGGCGGTCGCGCTGGCGGAGCTCGTCGCCCCGATCGAGACGGCCTCCGCGCACATCGTCGCGGCGCGCGACCTGGTCGTCGCCTCGCCGGAGGGACAGCTCGTCGCGGAGGTCGCCGACGCGCGGGCGGACTTCCTGGAGCTGGTCGAGCCCGTCGCCGGGACCCTCGACGACCTCACGGCCCTGGCGGGCTCCCTGCCGCCGTTCCTCGGCGCCGAGGAGCCACGTCGCTACTTCCTCGCCGCCGCCAACCCGGCGGAGCAGCGCGGGACCATCGGCTTCCTCGGCAGCTACGCCATCGCCACGTTCGACGAGGGACGGCTCTCCATCGGCTCGTTCGGGGACATCAACGATCTCGACGACGTCCCGCTCGAGGAGCTCGACACGACCCCGCTACCGCCGCGCTACGACGCGTTCGGCGGGTCCGGGACGTGGAAGAACCTCAACCTGACGCCGGACTTCCCCTCGGCCGCCGAGGCCATCGAGGCCCTGTGGGAACGGACGGGCCACGACCCCGTCGACGGGACCATCGTCGTGGACCCGTTCGCCCTCGCCGCCCTGGTCGAGCTGTCCGGACCGGTCGAGCTGCCGGACGGCACCGCCCTCATCGGCGGCGACGTCGTCGCCTACGTGACCAACGAGGCCTACGCCGACCTCGGGTCGGGCGACGAGCGCAAGGGGTTGCTCGGCGAGGTCGCCGGCGCGGCGCTCCTCGGGTTCCTCGACGCCGCCTCCGGCGACACCGCCCGCGAGTCCCTGGGCACGCTCTCCGAGCTCGTCGCCGACGGCCACCTCCTGGTGCACTCGCGGCACCCGGACGTCCAGCAGGGTCTCGCCGCCGTCGGGGCCGACGGCGCGCTGCCGGACCCGGAGGGCGACTTCCTCGCCGTCGTCGTCAACAGCGCGACCAACGCCAAGGTCGACTACTACACCGGGCGGTCGATCGCGTACCGCGTCCAGCTGCTGGGCGACGGCGCCGCCCGAAGCGAGCTGGAGGTCACGTTCGACAACGACGCCCCCGCCGAGGGACGCCCGCAGCACGTGCTCGGTCCGAACGTGGCCGGCCTCGACGTCGGCGACAACCGCTTCGTGCTGAGCACCTACTGCGCCACCTCCTGCGAGCTCGAGGAGGCGGACGACGGCCTCTACGGCACGGTCCTCGAGGACGAGCTGGGCCACCCCGTCGCGACCACCTGGGTCGAGGTGCCGCGCGGCGGGTCCAGGTCGCTGCGCTACGCGTGGCGCGTGGCCGACGCCTGGGAGGACACCGAGGGCCGGCTCGTCTACCGGCTCACGGTCCGCCACCAGGTCACGGTCCCGCCCACCGACGTCCGGCTCACGGTCACGGTCCCCGAGGGGTTCGTGGCGGACGAGGTCCCCGAGGGGATGGAGCTCGCCGGCGACGAGCTCACCTACGAGGACCGCGTCCACGGCGGCGAGACCGTCCTGGAGGTCCGGCTGCGCCCGGTCGGGTGACCGGACGGCCGCCAGAATCGCCCGGATGGCCGGGGCGGCGGCCCGCCAGGACCCCTACCCTCGGACCTGCACAACCTGTACCGTGGTGAGCACGGGCCGTCACGGGTCCGTCGCGGCCGCCGATGCAGCCAGCCACCTCGCGTCCGCAGCGCATGAAGGACCGCACATGAAGCCTCTCTCCCGCACCCGCACCGCGTTCACGGCCGTGCTCGCGTTGACGGTCCTCCCCGCCGGTGCCGCCTTCGCCCAGGAGGACTGCGAGGTCGTGCAGGGCCCGGGCTCGGCCGCCGGTGACGTCGAGTGCGCCGGGGAGACCGGTGTGCTGCCCGGACGCTTCGACCGCCCGGACGCCGCCCCCGCGGACGAGGACGAGGACTCCGCCGGCGCACCGGCCGGCGCACCCGCCGTCGAGAGCACCGACGCGGAGCTCGCGGCCACCGGCATCGACGCCGACACC
Source organism: Actinomycetota bacterium (assembly GCA_019348135.1). Lineage (GTDB taxonomy): Bacteria > Actinomycetota > Nitriliruptoria > Nitriliruptorales > Nitriliruptoraceae > JAHWJY01. Next base: position 9,882 of record JAHWJY010000020.1, on the reverse strand, counting down.
GCCGCGCTGGCCGCCCTCGGCGCTCTGGCCCTCGGCGGTGGCGCACTCGCCGCCGGCCGGCGCCGCACGCGCACCGAGTCCTGACACCCGCCGGGGGATCTTCCCCCGCTCGGTTCCGCCCGCCACCGCGCAGACCGGTGGCGGGCGTTCCCGTGTCGACGACCAGCTACGCCGAGGTCCTCGAGCTGATCGACGCGCGTCCGCGGGACCGGGCGACGGTGTTCGCGTTCTGCAACGTGCACTCGGTGATGACGGCGCGCCGTGACCCGCAGGTCCGCGCCACGCTCGAGCGTGCGGACGTCGCGACCCCCGACGGCATGCCGCTCGTGTGGACGCTGCGGCGGACCGGTGCGCCGGACCAGCCGCGGGTCTACGGACCCGACCTGATGGAGCTCGCGCTGCCGTACGGCGTCGAGCGCGACTGGACCCACTACCTCTACGGCGCCACGCCCGAGACGCTGGCGTCCCTGCGCGCCGCCGCCGAGCGCATCGCACCCGGCGTCCGCATCGTGGGCAGCCACGCCCCGCCGTTCCGGCCCCTCGCACCGGGCGAGGAGGCCGAGGTGCTGGCCGACATCCGCGCCAGCGGGGCCGACTGCGTCTGGGTCGGACTCGGCATGCCGAAGCAGGAGCTGTGGGTCGACCGCGTCCGCGACGAGCTGCCGGGGCAGGCGCTCCTCGCCGTGGGAGCCGCGTTCGACCTCCTGGCGGGCACCGTGCCGCAGGCACCCGACTGGATCCAGGACCGTGGCCTCGAGTGGGCCTACCGGCTGTGGCGTGAGCCGCGGCGGCTGTGGCGGCGCTACCTGCTCAACAACCCCGCGTTCCTGGTGCTGATGGCACGCCAGGTCCTCGCCGAGGGGTGGCGCCGCCGGGCGCGGTGACACCCGCCGCGGTGGGAGGTCAGGCCGCGCTCGCCTCTTCGGCGACCCGTGCCTGCCCGCGCGCGCCCTGCCGGTCCGCCTCGGAGCCATGGGGCGTCGCGTCGAGACAGCGCGGGGTGCGCGTGGTGGGGACGCCGAGGATCGCGGGGACGGTCCAGAGCGCGATCCACAGGTCGAGCCGGGGCGACAGGTGGTGGATGTAGCGCAGGTCCGTGCCGACGTGGCGGTGCATCATCCCGTCGTGGTCACGCTCGGTGACCTGCCACAGGCCCGTGACCCCGGGTCGGACGTCGTGGCGGGCGTGCTGCCAGTCGTCGTAGCCGGCCACGACCTGCGGGAGCTCGGGGCGGGGACCGACGAGGCTCAGGTCACCGCGGACGACGTTCCAGAGCTGCGGGAGCTCATCGAGGCTGAAGCGGCGGATGAACCGCCCGTAGGCGGTGTGACGGGGGTCGGCCTCGGTCTTGTGCCGACGCCGTCGCTCCGGGCCGTCGTACCAGTGAGCGCGCCCCTCCCGACGGTCGGGGCCCATGGATCGGAACTTCAGCATGGTGAAGTGCTCGCCCCGGAACCCGACGCGGGTCTGGCGGTACAGGACGGGCCGGCCCAGGGCCAGCAGCACCCCGGCCGCGACGAGGGCGACGAGGGGCAGCAGGATCAGCAGCAGGAGGAGGCCGACGACGCGGTCCACGACCGGCTTCACGGCGCGCTCGTACCCACCGACGGGGCGGGCACGCGCGGGGACCTCGACCCGCGCCTCCTCGTCCACGCCGTGGCTGTACGTACGCTCCGTCACTGCTTCCTCACGGTGAGTCGTCTGGGTGGGCCGTGGAAAGGTCCCCGGCGGGGACCTCTCGGTGCGTCCGGCGTGGCCATTTAGGACCTGACCCTGTGTAGCCAATGTAACGCGTGACTTCCGGACTAGATACGCCGACCGGACGTCCCTTCGGCCATGGCGCACCGACCGCTCACCGCGATCCGGGGCCGCCCGCCGGCGCCCGCCCACCCCGCGTCCGCCCCCCGCACGCCCGATGTCGCGCCCTCCTTCAGCCCACCCTGTCCCGACCGACGGGGAAGGCAGGCCCGAGTCCGAGACGAGCACCGAAGGAGGCCCCCGGATGTCGTTGCGCACCCGCGCGCTCCTGGTCGTCGGCGGTGCCGTGCTCGTGACCCTCGTGACGTTCGGCTGGATCGCACGCTCGGTGGTCGTCGCCGGCTTCGCGGACCTCGAGCGCGCGGACGCGGCCGAGCGGCTGGAGCGCGTCACGGCGGCGCTCGACGCCGATCTCGAGGGCCAGCTCGCCATCACCCGGTCCTACGCCGAGCAGCCCGACGCGGCGCTCGTGCTGCGGGGGCTGCGCGACGACCTCTACCCGTGGCGCGGGACCCCGGGCGAGCTCCGGGACGCGCACATCGACGGGATCCTGCTGCTCGACGGCCTCGGGCGGTCCGTCCTGGAGCTCACCAACGGACGCCCGCTGCCGGTCGCGCTCGAGCGGCGCCTGCGCGACAACACGCTGCGGGTCTCCGCGACGGGCGACCCGTCGGTGCGCGGGCTCGTCACCTCCGAGGCCGGCGTCGCGGCGTTCGTCTCGCACGAGGTGACCGACGGGGACCGCCGCATCGGCACCGTCGTCTCGGTGCGGCGCGTCGACGGCGACTACCTCGAACGGCTGTCGCGGCGGGCCCACGTGGAGGCGACCGTCGCCCCCGTGCGCGACCGGCGGTACCGCATGGCGCCGGCGCCCTTCGAGCCCGAGGGGGTGCGCTCGGTCGAGGACGGGGAACTCGTGCGGGCGACGGCCTTCCTCACCGACCCGGCCGGCTGGTACACGGTCGAGGTCACCACGGACGTCCCCCGGGCCATCTCCGCCGCGGGCCGGGCCGCGTCCGGCCGGCTGTTCCTGCTCATCCTGGTGACGACCGTCGTCGGCGGCGGCGCTCTCCTGTGGTGGTTCGAGCGACGGTTGCTGTCGCGGCTGGCACGGCTCACCACCCTCGTCGAGCGGTCCGACGGGGAGGACCGACCCGTCGTGGCGCTCGACGGGGAGGACGAGCTCGCCTCCCTGGCCGCACGCATCGAGGACACGCTCACGTCGCTCGAGCTCGCGCAGGCACGGCTGCGCCAGACCAACGCCGAGCTCGCGGTCGCCAGCCGGATGAAGGACGACTTCGTCTCGATGGTGTCGCACGAGTTCCGCACGCCGCTGACCTCGATCCGGGGCTACGCCGAGACGATGCTGCGCTACGCCGGCGAGCTCGAGGACGACAAGCGCGCGCTGTTCGTCGGCCGCATCTCGTCGCAGACCCGCGTGCTCGAGCGGATGGTGGACGACCTGCTGACCCTCGCGCAGTCCCGTGAGGGCACGGTGCGCGCCTACCCCGAGGAGCTGCGGGTGGCCGACGTCGCCGCCGAGACGCTGCACGAGCTCGTGCTGCCGGTCCCGGTGTGCCTCGACGTCGACGAGGCCATCACGGTGATCGCCGACCCGGACCACCTCCGCCGGGTCCTCGTCAACTACGTCGAGAACGCGCACAAGTACGGTGAGGCCCCGGTGACCATCACCGCCCACGCCGGACCGGCGGGCGTCGAGCTGCGTGTCCGGGACCACGGTCCCGGGGTCGACCCCGAGTTCACGCCGGCGCTGTTCGAACGGTTCAGCCAGGCGAGCGTCGGCACGAAGCGCACGGCCCGCGGCGTCGGGCTCGGCCTGTCGATCGTGCGGACGCTCGCCGAGGCCAACGGCGGCACCGTCTGGTACGAGCCGGCCGAGCCCGGATCGGTCTTCGGGGTGCGTCTGCCGGCCGGACCGGCGGCGGCGCCGGCGTCGGTGGGGACCGCCGACGTCGTCGAGCCACCGGTCGGGGCCGCGGTGCCCACGGCCTGATCGGCGGATCGACTGACCGTTCGACGGTCGGGGCCCACCGTCGCGGGGCACACTCCCCGGCGAACCCACGTCGAAGAGACCCCCATGGACATCAAGACCGCGATCGCCGCCACCCCGATGCTGCGCAAGGGCTGGCGGATGGTGCCCGGGCCGCTGAAGCTGCCGGTGCTGCTCGCCGGCGGCGCCTACGCCATCTACTACGTGGTCTCGGGCAAGGGCGAGCAGAAGGAGGCCGAGGCCGTGGGGCACGATCTCGACCAGGACCCACAGCGCGGGAGCTGACCCCCCGCGGGCCGATCGAGGGGCTCAGCTGCCCTGGTGGGCCTGCTGGGCGCCCTCGTGGCGGGCGGCCTCGACACGCTTGTCGGCGGCCTCCCGCTCGAGCCGTTCGGCCTCCTCGGTCTTCTGGGCCTTCTTCTGCTGCTCCTCGCCCTCGCGGCGGAGCTCCTCGGAGCCGGTGGCCGAGCCAGCGACCTCCTTGGCGAGGCCCTTGACCTTCTCGGTGATGTCGTCGCTCATGGCGTGCTCCTCGCCTCGTGCGTCCCCCCGGGAGGACCGTGCGGCGGCCGGGGCCGCCGCACGGACGTGCTCACTGGTGCTTCTTCTCGGCACCCTCGTGACCCTGCGCCTCGGCGCGCTTCTGGGCCGCCTGCTCCTGCAGGTTCTCGGCCTCCTGCTCCTTCTGGCCCTTCTTCTGCTGGTGCTGGCCCTCCTTGGCGAGCTCGTCGGAGCCGGTCGCCTTGCCGGCGACCTCCTTCGCGGTGCCCTTGGCCTTCTCCATCACGTTGTCGTCGTCTGCCATGTCGTGCTCCTCGTGGTGCGGCGCCCGCGGTGGCGGGCTCCGGACCAGTGGTACCTCCGCTCCGGACGGGCGGACGCCGTCGGATGCGGCCGGCCGGCGGTAGCTCCCTAGGCTCGCCGGGACGCCCCCGACCGCAAGGACAGGTGAGCGATGACGAGCTCGCACGAGACCCCGCCGGCGACCCTCGACACGCCGCTCGAGCTCACGCCCGCCGACTGGCCGTCACGCGAGGTGTACTTCCTGATGACGGGGCTCGTGATCCCGCGGCCCATCGCCTGGGTCTCCACCCTCGACGCGACGGGCCGACGCAACCTCGCCCCGCACAGCTACTTCAACGTCGTGGCCCACGATCCCCCGCACGTCGTCTTCAGCTCCTCGGGGGTGAAGGACACCCTCCGCAACGTCCGCGCCACCGGTGAGTTCGTCGCCAACCTCGTGTCGATGGAGGTGGTCGAGGCGATGAACTTCACGTCGACCGACTTCCCGCCCGAGGAGGACGAGTTCACCTGGGCGGGCGTGACGCCGGTCCCGTCCCGGAGCGTCGCCCCGCCGCGGGTCGCGGAGGCGCGGGCCGCGCTCGAGTGCCGTGTCGTCGAGACCGTCGCCGCGGGCAACGGCACGATCGTCGTCGGCGAGGTGACCCACATCAGCGTCGACCCCGCCGTGTGGCGGGACGGCCGCGTCGACCCGCAGCTGCTCGACCCGGTCTGCCGCCTGGCGGGCACGCGCTACGCCCGTCTCGGGGAGGTGTTCCAGCTGCCGCGCCCGAGCTGGAGCCGCGACGTGGAGGGCACGCAGCCGGGTGCGGCGATCCCGCGCCTCGGCGACTGAGCCGACCCGGCCGTCCGTCCGTCAGCCCTCGTCGACGGCCCCCTCGGCCCACTCCTCCCAGCGGCTGCCCTCGTCGAGGTCGGCGTCCGGGGCGTCGGTCAGGACCTCCTCGAGGATGCCGGGGTCGTCGGAGAACTCGACCACCCCGATCTGGCCGTCCCCGCAGTCGTCGAAGTGCAGCGTCGCGACCCGCCACCACCTCCCGCCGTCGCCGAGCTCCCACATCACGGCGAGCACCTGCCCGTCGAGGTCGCCGCGGGTGAGCACGGTGCTGGGACGGCGCTCCCACAGGTCCTCGACCGCCTCGGGGAGGTGGTCGAGGTCGTTGCCGAGGCCGGGCATCTCCCCGTCCTCCGCCATCAGCTCGAGCAGCGCCTCGAGGTCCCGGGCGTTGTACGCCTCGGCGAACGCGTCGACGCAATCCACGACCTCGGCGTCACCGCCGGCGTCGAGCTCGAGCATGATCTCGTCCGTGGTGAGCCCGATCGCGGCCGGCGCCTCCAGGTGCGCGTCGGCCTCCTCGATGTGCATGCCCTCGGAGAGCTCGACGGTGTCGACCGTGCCCGTGTCGTCGGGGGGACCCTCCACCTCGCGGTCGTCCAGCCGTTCGAGCTGCGCCTCGGCAGCGGCCATCCGGGTGTCGACGGTGTCGCCCATCCGCGTCTCCTCGTCGGTGGCCCGAGCGGGGGCCCGACGGTGGCCATGGTGCCGGTCGCCGCAACGCGGCACAAGGGCTGACCTGCCGGACGACGCTGGCCATCCGGACGTGGCGCGCCGTCGCCTACCTTCTCCCCCGTCCCGACTCGACTCCCTGCACCCGCTCCCTCCCCGAGGCCCCCGATGGTCGACCACGGCATCGAGCACGACCACGTCCTGCCCGACGGCACGACCGTGCACGTGCGCCCGATCCGGCCCGACGACCGCGAGCGCCTGCTCGCCATGTGGGAGCGGACGAGCGAGCGCTCGCGGCGTGCCCGCTTCCTGGGACCGTTCCTGCTCACGCCGCAGAACGTCGGGCGCTTCACCGACCTCGACCCGTCCACGCAGTTCGCGGTCGTGGCCACCCTCGGGCGCGGCGAGGACGAGCGCGTCGTCGCCGTGGCCCGGTACGCCCGCTACGAGGACGAGCCGACCCACGCCGAGTTCGCCGCGCTCGTCGAGGACGCCGAGCAGGGCCGTGGGATCGGCACGGCGCTCGTGCGCCGGATCGCGCACGCCGCGCTCGAGGCCGGGGTCGAGACCCTCACCGGCGAGATCCTGGCCGACAACGCCCGCATGCTGAACCTCGTCCGGGACGTCGGGCTGTCCTACCGCTCCGAGCGCGAGGACGTCGGGGGCGGCAGCATCGTGCGGGCCGACCTCGGGCTCGAGCTGTCCGAGAACTTCCTGCAGGTCGTCGCCGAGGACGAGCGGCAGGCCGCGGAGGCGGCGCTGCGACGGTTCTTCCACCCCGACCGGGTCGCCGTCGTGGGCGCGAGCCGGGACCGGCGCGCCATCGGCGGGCTCGTCTTCGACAACCTGCTGCGGGGCGGCTTCCAGGGCGTCGTCTACCCCGTCAACCGGTCGTCGGACGCCGTGCAGGGCGTCGCGGCCTACCCGTCGCTGTCCGACTGTCCCGCCGTGCCCGACCTCGTGATCGTGTGCGTGCCGGCGGAGCACGTGGGCGACGTGGTCGACGAGGCCGGTGGGCTCGGCGTGAAGGCGGTCTGCATCGTCTCCGCGGGGTTCTCCGAGGCCGGTGCGGAGGGCCAGCAGCGCCAGGTCGACCTGATGGCGCGTGCGCGTGGCCACGGCCTGCGCATCGTGGGGCCGAACTGCATGGGCCTGATGAACGCCGGCGACGAGGTCCGCATGAACGGGACCTTCTCCCGGACGTTCCCGGACGCCGGCCGGCTCGCCTTCTCGTCGCAGTCCGGGGCGCTCGGGCTGGCGGTCCTCGACCACGCCCAGGACCTCGGGCTCGGGATCTCGACGTTCGTCTCGGTCGGCAACAAGGCCGACATCTCCGGCAACGACCTGCTGCTGTACTGGGAGCGCGACCCCGACACCGACGTGGTGCTGCTCTACCTCGAGTCGTTCGGCAACCCGCGCAAGTTCTCCCGCATCGCCCGGCGCATCTCGCGCGAGAAGCCCATCGTCGCCGTGAAGTCCGGGCGCACCAGCGCCGGCGTCCGCGCCGCCTCGTCCCACACCGCCGCGATCTCCTCGGGTGACGTGGCCGTGGACGCGCTCTTCCGTCAGACCGGGGTGATCCGCACGGACACCCTCGAGGAGCTGTTCGACGTCGCCGCGCTGCTGAGCTCGCAGCCGTTGCCGGCCGGCCGCCGCGTCGCCATCCTCACCAACGCCGGCGGTCCCGGCATCCTCGCCGCCGACGCGTGCGAGTCGAACGGGCTCGAGGTGCCGACGCTCGGCGACGCCACCCGCGAGGAGCTCCTGACCTTCCTCCCCGCCGAGGCGGGCGTGAACAACCCGGTCGACATGATCGCCAGCGCGTCCGCCGAGGGCTACGGGAGGGCGCTGCGGGTGCTCGGCAACGCCGACGAGGTGGACGCCGTCCTGGTCATCTTCATCCCGGCGGGCACGACCGACACCGGGGACGTCGCCACCGCCCTCACCGAGGCCCGGCGCGACCTCCCCGCGGACGTCCCGGTCATCTCCGTGTTCATGTCGGCCCGCGGCGTGCCCGCCGAGCTGGCCGAGGCACGCATCCCCTCCTTCGCCTTCCCCGAGGACGCCGCGCGGGCGCTCGGTCGCGTGGCCCGGTACGCCGACTGGCGCGCGCGTCCACTCGGCGCCGTCGTCACGCCCGAGGGCGTCGACCCGGACCGTGCGCGCGCCGTGGTGGAGGCCGCCCTGGCCAGCGCGGCGGCCGGCGGCGACGGGTCCGGCAAGCGCCTGCTCGGACGCGCCCACGCGAGCGAGGTGACCGACGCGCCGGCGACCGAGGGAGGGACCGCGACCTGGCTGGCCGCCGCCGAGGCCGAGGCCGTGCTGGACGCCTACGGCGTGACGCTCGCGCGGTCGCGCGTCGTCGCGACCGCGTCCGAGGGGGCGGACGTGCAGGCCGCGTTCGGCACCCCGGTGGCCGTGAAGGTGGCGGCCCCGATCCACAAGACCGACGTCGGGGGCATCCGCCTCGGCCTCGGCTCACCCGCCGAGGTCGCCGAGGCCATCGAGGACATCACGGCGTCCCTCGAGCAGGCCGGGATGGCCGAGCACGCCGGCGCCTTCCTCGTGCAGGAGATGGTCGACGGCGGGGTCGAGATGGTCGTCGGCGTCAGCTCCGACCCCTCGTTCGGGCCGATCGTGATGACCGGCATGGGCGGCACGCTGGTCGAGCTCCTGCGCGACGTCAGCGTGCGCATCACGCCGCTGACCGACGTCGACGTCGACGACATGCTCGACCAGCTGCGCATGAAGCCGCTGCTGACCGGGTTCCGCGGCAGCGACCCCGCGGACGTCGGGGCGTTGAAGGACCTCCTGCACCGCATCAACGCGATGGTGGAGGACCTGCCCGAGATCGCCGAGCTCGACCTCAACCCCGTGTTCGTCCTCCCCGAGGGGCAGGGCGTGGTCGCCGTCGACGTCCGCATGCGCGTGGCGGCGCCATGAGCCGCATCTGCGACCTCCTCGCCGCCGGGCGGACGTACTCGTTCGAGTTCTTCCCGCCGAGGACCGACGCCGGCGAGCGCAACCTCCGGGACACCCTGAACGAGCTCGAGCCGCTCGGTCCGTCGTTCGTGTCGGTGACCTACGGCGCCGGCGGGTCGACCCGCGAGCGCACGCACCGCATCGTCGTCGACCTGCTCGAGCGCACGTCGATGACCCCGATGGCCCACCTCACGTCCGTCTCCCACACGCGCGCGGAGCTCAACGACATCCTCGCGCGCTACCGCGACGCCGGCGTGGAGAACATCCTCGCCCTGCGCGGCGACCCGCCGCAGGACGACCCCGACGCGACCCCCACGGAGCTCCGCCACGCCATCGAGCTCGTGGAGCTGGCCCGCGAGGTCGGCGGCGACCGCTTCTCGGTCGGGGTCGCGGCCCACCCCGAGGTGCACCCGCTGTCGCCCGACCGCACCTCGGACCGGCGCCACCTCGCCGCGAAGCTGTGCGCCGCCGACTTCGGCATCACCCAGTTCTTCTTCCGCGCGGAGGACTACCTCCGGATGGTGGACGAGCTCGCCGCGCTCGGCTGCGACACGCCCGTCCTCCCCGGCGTCATGCCGGTCACGGACGTCCGCCAGATCCAGCGCTTCGCCGAGCTGTCCGGCGCCGCCTTCCCGTCCGCCCTCGCCGAGCGGTTCCTCGCGGTCGAGGAGGACGAGACGGCGGTGCGCGAGCTCGGGGTCGAGACGGCGACCGAGCTGTGCCGGGAGCTGCTCGACGCCGGCGCTCCCGGCCTGCACTTCTACACGCTCAACCGGTCCACGGCGACGCGCGAGATCCACGCCAACCTGGGCCTGTCGGGAGG
>JAHWJY010000065.1 GCA_019348135.1 Actinomycetota bacterium | reverse complement strand
GTGCGATCCTGGTCGTGGACGGCTCTTGGGGACGGCTCTTGGGGACGGCTCTTGGTGACGGCGGTTCCCCCGTACTGACGTGCGAGCGGCCGCCCCGGTTGCCGGACGCGGACGGTACGTGTTCCAGCGCGCACGCGCGTGCATGCGGGACCGGCCGCTGGGGCCGATCCGGGCCGGCCCGACCCGAGTAGCCTCGCCGCGATGACCGCCTGGGACTCGCTCGACGACCTCGTCGCGGACCTCGTCGACTGCCGGCGGTGCCCGCGGCTCGTCGCCTGGCGCGAGGAGGTCGCCCGGGAGAAGCGGCGTGCGTACGAGGACTGGGACTACTGGGGGCGGCCCGTCCCGCCGTTCGGCGACCCGGAGGGTCGGGTGATGATCGTGGGCCTCGCGCCGGCGGCCCACGGCGCGAACCGCACCGGGCGCATGTTCACCGGGGACCGCTCGGGCGACTGGCTGTTCGCGTCGCTGCACCGCACCGGCTTCGCCAACCAGCCGACGTCCGAGCACGCCGGCGACGGCCTCGAGCTCACCGACGCGTTCGTCACCGCGCCGGTCAAGTGCGCCCCGCCGGCGAACAAGCCGACCACGGCCGAGCGCGACAACTGCGCCGACTACCTCGCGGCCGAGACCGCGTTCGTGTCACCGGCGGTCGTGGTCGCGCTGGGCGGCTTCGGCTGGGACGCGGCGCTGCGCCACTGGGGCTACGAGGGCCGCAAGCCGAGGTTCGGGCACGGCGCCGAGGCCCAGCTCGCCTCGGGTGCGATCCTGCTCGGGAGCTACCACGTCAGCCAGCAGAACACGTTCACGGGGCGGCTCACCGAGGAGATGCTCGACGCGGTCTTCCTCCGGGCGCGGGAGATCGCGGCCGCCGGGCCAGGCGTCAGCGGCTGACGCTCACCACGGGCCGGCCGACCGGTTCGGTGAACGCCCCGGCCGGGCTCAGTTGCACTGGCTGAGGACGAGGATGAGGACGCCGGAGAGCACGATCGAGACGAGGATCGAGCCGGCGCAACCGAGCCGGTTCGAGAAGAAGAAGAACATCGGAGGGGGCTCCTGGTCAGCGGGTGGACTCGGAGGCGGACGCGTCGTCGAGCGCGGGGCGGGCGCCGGCGGCCGGCGCGTCGCGCCCCTCCTGGCTGGCGGCGTAGGTCGGGCGACGGAGGCGGTTGATCCAGCCGATGGGGCGGAGCCCCGGTCCGGTGTGCCACGGATCGAACCGCAGGTCGCGACTCACGTCGTCGGACAACCGGGCACCGACCCGGAGGGTCCCGAGGCTGCGACCGCTCGGCTCGACCCAGAGATGGAGGTCGGCGGGCGGGACGGCCCCGGCGCGGAGGTCCTCGAACGGCCGCGGCGTGCCGTCGTCGGACATCTCGGCCATGACGGTGACGCGCTCGCCGGCGGCCGCGTACGGAGCGATCGAGGAGAACACCGCACCCGTGAACCCGCGGGTCGGGACCAGCAGGTGGCGCGAGACCGCCGACCGGCCGCTCGACGCCAGCGCCAGGTCCTGGTCGCGCCCGGCGCCGTGGGCGTCGAGGAACTTCACGGCCGCCCCGAGGATGTCCGGCGTGCTGTCGGGCAGGCCGATGGCACGCGAGAACCGCACCACCGCGTCGACCTCCCGCGCCTCGCTCGCCGGCGTGGTCACCACGCCGCCGGCGTCGCCGGCGGGCTCCCAGCGGGCGCGGTAGGAGACGCCGTCCGGGTGGAAGATGCGCTTGCCGCGGGCTGCGGACAGCCCGCGGAACACGGCAGCGGTCAGTCGGTCCAGCACGCGGCGCCCCATCGTCGTCGGACGCCGACGGTACGGCTACCCCACGGCGGCAGCGGCCGCGCGCCCGGCCGTCCGGCCGGAGAACAGGCAGCCACCGAGGAACGTCCCCTCGAGCGCCCGGTAGCCGTGCATCCCGCCACCGCCGAAGCCGGCGACCTCGCCGGCGGCGTACAGGCCGGGGAAGGGCTGGCCGTCGGAGCGCAGGCAGCGTCCCTCGAGGTCCGTCTCGAGCCCGCCCAGCGTCTTGCGGGTGAGCAGGTTGAGCTTGACGCCGATCAGCGGGCCGGCGTCCGGGTCGAGCATCCGGTGGGGTGAGGCGACCCGGACGAGCTTGTCGCCGAGGTAGGTGCGGGCGTTGCGGAGCGCCGCGATCTGCAGGTCCTTGGTGTACTCGTTGGCCATCTCCCGGTCGCGGGCCTGCACCTCGGCGCGGACCGTGTCGAAGTCGAGGAGCGGCTCGGGCGTCTTGGTGTTCATGCCGGCGACGAGGGCCTCGAGGTTGTCCTCGATGACGAAGTCCTCGCCCTTGTCCATGAACGCCTGGACCGGCTTGGGCGCGCCGGAGGCGAGGCGCGACTTCAGGAAGACCTTGAGGTCCTTGCCGGTCATGTCGGGGTTCTGCTCGGAGCCGGAGAGGGCGAACTCCTTCTCGATGATCCGCTGCGTGAGGACGAACCAGGTGTGCTCGTGGCCCGTCCGCATGATGTGCTCGAGCGTGCCGAGCGTGTCGTAGCCGGGGAAGAGGGGCACCGGCAGCCGCTTACCGGTGGCGTCGAGCCACAGGGAGGAGGGCCCGGGCAGGATCCGGATCCCGTGCCCGGTCCAGATGGGGGCCCAGTTGCGGATGCCCTCGGTGTAGTGCCACATCCGGTCGCGGTTCACGATCCGCGCGCCGGCGTCCTCGGTGATCCCGAGCATGCGGCCGTCGACGTGGTCGGGCACGCCGATGATGAGGTTCTCGGGCGGCTCGCCCATCCGGTCCCTCGGCCAGTTCCGCCGGACGAGGTCGAGGTTCCCACCGATGCCGCCGGACGTGACGATCACCGCCTGGGCCGTGAGCTCGAACCCGCCGACCTCGTCGCGGTTGCTGGGCCGGCCGCGCTCCATGTCGTCCGGCGCCAGCACGGTGCCGGACACGCCGGTCGCGACCCCGTCGGTCACGACGAGGCCGTCGACGCGGTGCCGGAACCGCAGCTCGATGCGGCCGCTGGCGGCGTGCTCACGGGTACGCCGCTCGAACGGCTCGACCACGCCCGGCCCGGTCCCCCACGTGAGGTGGAACCGCGGGACGGAGTTGCCGTGCCCGATGGCGCCGTAGCCGCCGCGCTCGGCCCAGCCGACGACGGGGACCCACTTCATCCCCATCTCCGCGAGCCACGAGCGCTTCTCGCCGTGGGCCCAGTGGACGTAGGCCTCGGCCCACTGCCGGGGCCAGTGGTCCTCGTCCCGGTCGAAGCCGGCCGTGCCCATCCAGTCCTGCATCGCGAGCTCGAGCGAGTCCTTGATGCGCATCCGACGCTGCTCGGGGGAGTCCACGAAGAACAGGCCACCGAGCGACCAGAACGCCTGCCCGCCGAGGGACTGCTCGGGCTCCTGCTCGACCACGATCACCTTGCGCCCGGCGTCCGCCGCCTCGGTCGCGGCGACGAGCCCTGCGAGCCCCCCACCGACGACGATGATGTCCGCGTCGTTCGCCACTCTGCGCCCCTCCGTGCCGGCGGTCCGGGCGCACGAACCTAGCCGGCGAGCGCCTCGCGGAGCGCCGGGCGGAGGGTGGGATGGCGGAACTCGAAGCCGGCGGCCTGGAGCTTGCGCGGCACGACGCGCTGGCTCGTCGTCGCGAGGGACACGCCCATCTCGCCGTAGAGCACGCGGATGCCGAGGATCGGCGTCGGGATGATCGTCGGCCGGTGCAGCACCTCGCCGAGCGCCGCGGTGAGCTCGCGGTTGCGCACCGGGTTCGGCGCCACGAGGTTCACGGGTCCGTCGAGGTCGGAGGTGAGGAGGAACCGCAGGGCGCGGACCTCGTCCTCCAGGGAGATCCACGGCACCCACTGCCGGCCGTCGCCGATGCGGCCGCCGATGCCGAGCCTGAAGGGCAGCCGGACCTTCTCGATCAGCGGTCCGTGCTCGGCCATCACGACGCCGGTGCGTGGGTGCACGACCCGGATCCCCGCCTCGCGTGCCGGGTCCGCCGCCGCCTCCCAGGCCGCGACGACCTCGGCGAGGAAGTCGTCGCCCGGCCCAGCCTCCTCGGTCAGGAGCTCGTCGCCGCGCGAGCCGTAGTAGCCGACGGCCGATCCGCTCACGAGCACGGAGGGCGCATCCGACAGGCCTACCAGCGCCCCGCTGAGCAGCCGCGTGCCGTCGACGCGGCTGGCGCGGATCCGCCGCTTGGTCTCGTCGTTCCAGCGGTTCTCCCCCAGCGGCTCGCCGGCGAGGTGGACGACCGCGTCGAGACCCTCGAAACCCTCGGCGTCGATCTCGCCGCGCTCGACCGACCAGTAGAGGTCACCGCCGGTCGCGGCGGCACGGTCCCGCACGACGCGGTGGACCGTGTGGCCGTCGGCGCGGAGCGAGCCGACGAGCGCGTCACCGATCAGCCCGGTCGATCCGGTGACCGCGACGCGCAGTGAAGGACCGGTCACGACAGGCGCTCCTCGACGAGGCCGGCCAGCCGCGTCGCGGCCTCCGGGACGTGGGTGAGGTACAGGCTCGGCTCGGCGACCTCGAGCTCGGCGAGCTGCGGCGTGCCGTCGGCGTCGTCGACGAGGTCGACGCGGGCGTAGAGGTAGTCGTGCCCGGACGCCTCGAGGATCCACGCGCCGAGGTCGCGCAGCTCCGTCGAGACGTCCTCGACCTCGTAGCGACCGCCCCATCGCTGCTGGATGCGGAAGTCGCCGGGCGCGGGGCGCTTGCGGACGGCGTGCGAGAACCCGTCGCCGAGGAACACGAGCGAGCGCTCGCCCTCCGTCTCGATCGCCTCGAGGTACGGCTGCACCATCACGTCGGCGCGGGCCAGGAGCTCGTCGAGGTGTGCCTGTCCCGACGCGAGGTCGTCCGGCTCGACCCGCCGGAGGCCACGGGAGCCCGAGTCGACCGCGGGCTTGACGACCGCCCGCTTCCAGCCGCGGTCGGCGAGGAGCTCGCCCAGGTCGATGCGGTCTCCCTGTCCCAGCCAGGCCGTCGGGACGACGGGCGCGCCGCGCTCCTCCAGCTCGATGAGGTAGCTCTTGTGGGTGTTCCAGCGCAGCACGTCAGCCGGGTTCTCGAGGCGCGTCAGCGAGGCCACGCGCTCGGCCCACGCGAGGAACTCGTCCCGGCGGCCGGTGTAGTCCCAGGTCGAGCGGACGACGACGATGCCGGCGGCCCCCCACTCCACCGCGGGGTCGTCCCACACGGCGACGTCGATGTCGAGGCCGCGCGCACGCAGGGCGTCGACGAGCGGCGCGTCGTCGGCGTCGAGCTGTGGGAGGTGGCCGGCGGTGGCGAGGAGGACGTCCATGCAGGGCTTTCGGTGCGGATGGGGGCAGCGGATGACGGTATCCCGACATCCGCTGCCCGGATCGCACCCGTCAGCGGCGGTCCGGCAGGAAGCGGAACCGGTCGCGGACCTCGGCGACGCGCTCGGCGGTGACCTCGGTGAGGAGGGTCGCCTCCTCCGCGGCGGCCGAGACGAGCGTCTCCCCCATCGGGTCGATCACGGCCGAGTCGCCGGCGTAGTCGAGGCCGTCGCCGCTGCCGACCCGGTTGACCCCCACCACGTAGGCCTGGTTCTCGATGGCCCGTGCCCGCAGGAGCGTCTGCCAGTGCCGCCGGCGGGCGTCGGGCCAGTTCGCGGGGACGAGGTAGACGTCGGTGTCGAGCCCCGTCCGCCAGAACTCGTCGGCGAAGCGAAGGTCGTAACAGACGAAGAGCGTGACCCGGAGGCCCTCGACGTCGACCGTCGTGAAGTCGGTGCCGGCGCTGAAGTGCTCGTGCTCACCCGAGTACGTGAACGGGTGGATCTTCCGGTAGCGGTGCGTGGCACCGTCGGGGGCCGCGAGGAGGAGCGTGTTGAAGGGGGTCTCGAGGTCCGCCGGCCGCTCGGGGAGGGAGCCCGCGAGCCACACGTCGTGCTCCCGCGCCTGCTCGACGAGGAAGCGCGTGGACGGGCCGTCGACCGGCTCGGCGGTCCGTTCGGTCCGCATCGAGAAGCCGGTCGAGTACATCTCGGTGAGGACGACCAGCCGTGCGCCGGCCGCCGCCGCCCCCGCGATGCGCGGGGCGAGGTGGGCGAAGTTCGCGTCGGGGTCCTCCCACGCGATGTCGTGCTGGATCGCGGCGATCCTCACGGGCGTCCCCCCGGTCCCGGAGCCAGCTTGGCGAGGCGGGCGACCGCCTCGTCGATGGTGGCGTCGGACTTGCAGAACGCGAACCGCACGTAGGGGCGGCCCGCGTCGACGTCGTCGTAGAAGGCGACGTTCGGGATCGCGGCGACGCCCACCTCGGCCGGCAGGCGCTGGCAGAAGTCCATGCCGTCGTCGTACCCGAGCGGGCGCACGTCGGCGGTCGCGAAGTACGTGCCGGCCGGCTCGTGCACCTCGAGGCCGACCTCGCGCAGGCCGGCGACGAGGCGGTCGCGGCGGCGGCGGTAGTCCGACCGGAACCCGGCGTAGTAGTCGTCGCCGAGCGCGAGCGCGGTCGCGATGCCGAACTGGCCGGGGGTGTTGTTCGAGAACGACAACCACTGCTTCGCCGCGCGGACGGCGGCGGAGAGCTCGGGGGCCGCACACATCCATCCGATCTTCCACCCCGTGAAGCTGAACGTCTTGCCGGCGGAGGAGATCGTGACCGTGCGGTCGCGCATCCCGGGGAGGGTGGCGATCGGGATGTGCTCGCCGTCGAAGACGAGGTGCTCGTAGACCTCGTCGGTGACGACGACGAGGTCGTGCGCGACGGCCACGGACGCGAGGTGCTCGAGCTCGCTGCGGGTGAACACCTTGCCGGTGGGGTTGTGCGGGCTGTTGAGGACGATGAGCCGCGTCCGCGGCCCGACCGCCGCCTCGAGCGCCTCGGGGTCGTAGGACCAGTCCGGCGCCCGCAGGGTCACGGGCACCCGCACCGCACCGGCCATCGCGATGTTGGCCACGTAGCTGTCGTAGTAGGGCTCGAAGGTGATCACCTCGTCGCCGACCTCGCAGAGCGCCAGGATCGCCGCGCACAACGCCTCCGTGGCACCGGCGGTGGCGGTGACCTCGGTGTCGGGATCGAGCTCGATGCCGTAGAAGCGCCGCTGGTGCTCGACGACAGCGGCCCGGAGGGGTCCCACCCCGTGTCCCGGGGCGTACTGGTTGCGTCCGTCGCGGATGGCCGCGATCACGGCGTCCTTGACCTCGTCGGGCCCGTCGTCGTCCGGGTAGCCCTGGCCGAGGTTCACCGCGTCGTGCTCGGCCGCCAGGGCGCTCATCGTGGAGAAGATGGTCGTGTCGTAGCCCTGGAGTCGCGAGGTCAGGTAGGGCTGGCGGCTCACGGTCGCTCCCGGGCGGTCGGCGACGGTCGGGACGGGGCGACGGTAGCCGTCAGCGGCGCGGACGCGCGGCGGTGGGATCCGGCTGGAGGTCCTTCAGCCCGTGCCACATGAGGTTCACGATGTGCGCCGCGACGACCTCCCGGGACGGCTTGCGGACGTCGAGCCACCACTCCCCGACCATCGCCGCCGCACCGACGAGCATCCGGGCGTACATCGGGGCCGTGCGCTTGTCGAAGCCGCGGCCCTTGAACTCGCGGATCAGCAGCTCCTCCGCGGCGATCGCGACGTCCGCGATGACGCTCGCGTACGTGCCGACCGACGGGCTCGACGGGGCGTCGCGGACGAGGATGCGGAAGCCCTCCTCGTGCTCCTCGATGTAGCGGAGGAAGGCGTCGGCGGACTGCTCGGCGGCGAGACGGGGGTGCGGCGCGTCCGCCAGCGCGCGGGTGATGGCCGACGTGAGGGAGGTCACCTCGCGGTCGACGACGACCGCGTAGATGCCCTCCTTGCCGCCGAAGTGCTGGTAGACGACGGGCTTGGACACGTCGGCGCGCTCGGCGATCTCCTCGACCGAGGTCGCTTCGTAGCCGCGCTCGGCGAACAGGTCGCGGGCCACGCCGAGCAGTTGCTCCCGACGCTCCGCGCCCGTCATCCGGACGCGCTTGCCCTCCCCCACATGGCTCCCGACTCAGGCTGCGGCACGCCGGACACGGCGGGTCTTGCGCTCGAGCTGCCGTGGCGACGGGAGCTTGATGTCCCGGGCCAGGCCCACGAGCTGCATCGCCCGGATCGTGATCCACGACGCATCGAACTCCCACCACCGTAGCCCGTGACGGGCCGAGGCCGGGAAGGCGTGGTGGGCGTTGTGCCAGCCCTCACCGAACGCGAGCAGCGCCATGATCGGGTTGTTGCGGGCCTCGTCACGGCTCTCGAACGGGCGGGTGCCGTAGAAGTGGCAGATGGAGTTGATGGCCCAGGTGACGTGGTGCAGGAGGAACATCCGCACCAGGCCACCCCAGATGGCGGCGCTGACGGCGCCCCAGAAGCTCATGGTCACGAGGCCACCGATGACCGCGGGGAGCACGAACGTCGCGATGATGAGCTTCGGGAACGCCCGGTCGATCCGGACGATGGCGTCCTCCTGGAGGAGGTCCGGCGCCCACGTCTCGCGCGACGTCGTCTCGGTGTTGAACATCCAGCCGAGGTGCGCGTGGTAGAGCCCACGGAACACGCCCTTGATCCCGTCCGCCGCGTCGAGGTGGGGGGAGTGCGGGTCACCGAACTCGTCGGAGAAGGCGTGGTGGCGCCGATGCGTCGCGACCCAGTCGATGACCGATCCCTGGACGGCCAGCGACCCGGCGACGGCCCAGAAGACGCGCACGGGGGTCGGGGCGTTGAACGACTTGTGCGTGAACAGGCGGTGGTAGCCGACCGTGATGCCGAGCCCGGTCAGCACGTAGAAGCCGACGAAGATCGACAGGTCGACCGGCGTGATGCCCCAGCCCCAGAGCTGGATCATGGCCGTGACCACGCCCACCAGGGGCAGGATCGTCACGACCAGCATGGTGATCTTCTGGACCCGCTCGGCGCGGGGGTCCTCGGGGTAGGTCACCCCGCGGATCGCTGGCGGGTCCGCGACGGGACGGACGATGGTGGTGTCACTCACGGCGTGCTCCTGCGATCTGTCACCGGCGGGGTCCGGCGTCGGTGGGGGCGGGCGATCCAGGGCCCACCTGCTACGCCAACGTAACCTACGCAACCGTAACTTGCTGCACGCGCGCGGCCCGAAAGGAGGCTGGCCCCCCGCAGTACCGTGCGGGCGGTCACGAGCAGAGGGAGCCCGGGTGGTCGGACAGGAGCTCGCCCCACCGTTGGGGCCGGACGAGCGCGCCGTGGTGGACGCGGCGCGGGACGCCCTGCACCCGCTCCTCGACGAGCTGCGGCCGGAGCTCGTGGCGCGGGCCGGTCGGGTCGACCTCGAGCTGAAGGAGGACGGCACGCCGGTCACGGACGTGGACCTGGAGGTCAACGAGCGGCTCCTGGCCCGGATCGGGGACGTCTTCCCGGACCACACGGTGGTCTCGGAGGAGCTCGTCACGGAGCACGCCGACGGACGCTGGACGTGGATCGTCGATCCCATCGACGGCACGTCGAACTTCATCTCCGGCCTGCCGTACTGGTGCATCTCGATGGCGCTCACGCTGGACGGCCATCCGGTGCTGGCGCTCGTGGAGGCCCCGCCCTTCGCCGCGCGCTTCGAGGCCGTCGCCGGCGACGGCGCCACACGCAACGACGAGCCGATCCGGGTGCGGCCTCCGGTCGACTGGAACGACGGGCGCAACCGCCACGTGCCGCTGCTGCTGACGACCGCCACGGCGCGACGCGCTCGACCGGCGGTCCGGCTGAACCCGCGCGTCATGGGCTCGGCGGCGCTCGACCTGTGTCAGGTCGCGGCCGGCACGGCCGCCGCGTCGGTGAGCCTGGCACCGAAGGTGTGGGACGTGGCCGCGGGTGTGCTGCTCGTGACCGAGGCCGGGGGTCAGTACCTCACGCTCGACGGCACCCCCCTGCTCCCGCTGCGACACGACACCGAGTACGCCGGCCGATCGGCACCGGCGGCGGCCGGACCGAACGCCGCGTACCTGCGGGCGCTCGTCGACACGCTCGTCACCGACCCGATCGGGGTCACCCGCGCCCGCTAGATGTAGACAGCGGAGAGCCCGCCACGTGGGCGGGCTCTCCGGAGGTGTTACGAGATCACTCGGTCGCGGTCTCGGTGGCGGTCGGCTCGACCTCGAGCTCGGTGTCGCCCTCGACCGTGGTGTCGCCCTCGAGCGTGGTGTCGCCCTCGTCCGCGGGCTCGGTCACGCCGGGGGACTCCACGTCGCCACCCTCGGCCTCGCAAGCGGCACCGAGGACGGCCAGGCCGGCGACGGCGGTCAGGGCGACGAACTTCTTCTGGAAGGTCTTCATCTGTGGTCCCTTGTGTGTCGGGGGAGAGGTGCAGTGACCGGCGCCGGGGGGACCCGGCGTTCCGGCTACTACTATCTCAGTAGTAGACGCTCACTTCCACGGGGTCGGCGCCCGTTCGGACGCTGGCCGTGGCCCGGTCGGGCCGGGGTGCGTTGGGGGCATCATGACCCATCCGGGTGGGGTCGCCCACACCCCGAGTGCGGCCGTTCCGACCCCGGCGGACGACGCCCGGTCGAGCGGACAGGGGAGGCCGGATCCTGTCCGGACCGTCCGTTCGGGTCTCTCGACGTCGAGAGGTAGCGTGGCCCTCCCCCTCCCGCCCCGCCCGTCCGCCTTCGACCCCGAGGAGCCCGCGTGTCGACGACCCGCGACGCGTTCCGGCAGGGCGTCGTCGACGTGCTGCCGGTGGTGCTGGGCGTGGTGCCGTTCGGGCTCATCGCCGGCGTCGCGGCGGCGGACGCGGGCTTCGACCTCGTCACGGCGCTCGGGTTCTCGGTCGGCATCTTCGCCGGCGCCTCGCAGCTGGCCGCCATCGACCTGCTGGGCCGGGACGCCCCCGCGCTCGTCGCCATCGGCACCATCGCGGTCATCAACTCCCGGATGCTGATGTACGGCGCCTCGCTGGCGCCGTACCTCGCGCGCGAGCCGCTGCACCGCCGGCTCGGCGCGGCCTACTTCCTCGTCGACCAGGTCTACGCCCTGTGCCTGATCCGGTGGCGGGCGGACCCCGAGCTGCCGCGGTTGCCCTACTACCTCGGCACGGCCATCCCGCTGTGGGTGAACTGGGTGCTCTGGACGGCCGTCGGCGCGGTCGCCGGAGCGTCCCTGCCGTCGGCCATCCCGCTCGGCTTCGCGGTCCCCCTGGTGTTCCTGGCCCTGCTCGTGCCCGCGATGCACGACCGACCCACGGTCGCCGCCGGCGTCGCGGCTGCGACGGTCGCGACGGTCGCGGCTCCGCTCCCGGCCAACCTCGGGATGCCCCTGGCGGCGGTCACGGGGATCGCGGTCGGCCTCGGGGTCTCCGTCCTCGGCGGCGGCGTCCGCGAGGCGGAGGCAGCGGGCGACGCGGTGGAGGCGACGTGAGCGCTCCCTCCGCGGCATGGGTGGTCATCGGCGCCGGCGCCGTCCTGACGTACGCGATCCGCGCGGTCTTCCTCGTCTTCGCGGCACGCCTCACGTCGGTCCCGCCACCGGTGCGGGAGGGGCTGCGGATGATCCCTGCGGCCGCGCTGGCGGCGCTCATCATGCCCGCCGTCCTGCGTCCGCAGGGCGAACTCGACCTGGTCGCGGCGCGACCGCTGGCGGCGATCCTGGCGGCGTTCGTCGCGTGGCGGACGGGCAACGTCGCCCTCACGATCGGCGTGGGCATGCTCGCCGTCGTCGCGCTCGGCTACGTCCCCGGCTGGTGACCGCCACCGCGGCCGGTCGGTCGGGGACCGGCCCGCCGCGTCAGGAGATGGTCGACAGCACCACGTCATCGAAGCCCGCAGCCTCGAGGTCGTCGAGGATCCAGCTGATCAGCGGACCCACGTCCGTGCTCGGCGGGACCTCGCTGATGCCGTAGCGGCTGATGATGCCGAGCGCCTTGCCGGTCTCGTCGTGGAGGAGCGGCGACCCGGAGTCCCCGTTCACGGCCGGCATGTCGGCGACGTACTCCCGGTCGTCCCACCCGGTCAGGAACCCGAAGCGCGAGCGCGTGACGTCGTTCTGGCCGAGCACGATGCCGTAGCCGTGGACGTCCACCTGGTCCCCCACCGCGAGGTCCTCGGGGACCACGTACCCCGTCGGGCCCTCGAACCCGCGCATCTGCGGGTTCGTGTCGCCGACGAGGTCGGCGTCGATCCGGATGAGGCTGAAGTCGCTCGCCGACCTCGCGAGGTCCGCGTCGTAGACGACCGTGCCGATCTCGCCGTAGCCGGCCAGCTCGGTCCGCTCGCCGAGGTCGTCGGTGCAGTGGGCCGCCGTGCCGATGTAGACGTCCGGCACGGGCGCCGGATCGGCCGTCGTGGGCTCGACGACCTGGTGGAAGACCCAGTTGAAGGTGCAGTAGCCACCCAGGCTGGACCCCGGCCGGATCGGGGCGTCGAGGTCCCCGAACGCCGGCTCGACGGGATCCGCCGGTCCGTCCGCGGCGAGCAGGCTCGCGGCCAGTGCGACGACGACGATGACGGCACGGGTACGCATGGACGCTCCTGGGCGGCACGATCGGTGTGCAGGTGGCTTCGACAGCGCGCCACCGCGCTCCTCCCTCCCGGCCACGGGACGGTCACATGAGCAGTCCGAGCCCGCCGTCGACGACCAGCACCTCCCCGGTCGTGTAGGTGCTGTCGGCGAGGAGGACGCAGGCGTCGGCGACGTCCTCCGGCGTCCCGACCCGCCGCAGGGGCGCGCCCGCGGCGACGGCGACGTGCATGTCGTCCCAGTCGGCCGTCCACGGGGTCGTGATCAGCCCCGGCGCGACCGCGTTCACGCGCACGCCCGTGCCCCCGAGCGCCTTCGCCAGCAGCCGCGTCATGTGGTTCAGCGCCGCCTTCGACACCGCGTAGGGCAGCGAGCTCCCCAGCTG
>JAHWJY010000202.1 GCA_019348135.1 Actinomycetota bacterium | reverse complement strand
CTCGACCAGCTCGTCTACCTCGGCGGCCTCGTCGACGACGACGCGGTCACGACGATGTCCCCGCACATGTACGCGCGCTACCAGGCGGGGGTCGAGCTCCGCCAGGGGAGCGTGCCCACCGTCGAGCTGCGCGCGGCCATCGTCCTCGGCAGCGGGGGAGCGTCCTTCGAGATGCTCCGGTCCGCGGCGCGCCTGCCGGTGCTGTTCGCCCCGCCCTGGAGCCGGACGCGCTGCCAGCCGATCGCGCTCGACGACGTCGTTCGCTACCTCGTCGCCACCCTCGAGCGCGACGACCTCGGCACGCGCGTCGTCGAGATCGGCGGCCCCGACGTCCTCACCTACCGCGAGATGGGGGAGCGCTACCTCGCCGCGACCGGTGGCGGGTGGCGACCGGTCGTGCCGCTGCTGTGGTCCCCACCCGAGGCCTCCGCGCCGGCGGTGAGCTGGCTCTCCGGGGTCGATCAGGACCTGGTGCTCCCGCTCCTCACGAGCGCCCGACGTGACGCGATCGTCCGGGACGGGACCGCCCGGGAGCTCTACGACATCGAGCCCGTCGGCTTCGAGACGGCCGTGCGCGCGGCCGCCGGGGCGGAGGTGTCGCGATGACCACGATCCTCGTCACCGGCGCGACCGGCACGGTCGGCGGCGCGCTCACGCCGGCGCTCCTCGCCGACGGCCACCACGTCCGGGTGCTCACGCGCGCCGCCGCGAAGCTCGCGGACCGCGACTGGCACGACGACGTCGAGATCGTCGAGGGTGATGCCTCCGACGCCGCCGACATGACGCGCGCACTCGCGGGAACGGAGGTCGCCTACTACCTCGTCCACGGGCTGTCCGGGGCGGACGAGCGGACGCTCGTCGTCGAGGAGGTGACGGTCGCCGAGACCTTCCTCCGCGCAGCCGAGGACGCCGGGGTCCGACGCATCGTCTACCTCGGGGGGTTGCTCGGCGAGGTCGAGCTCGAGGACCTGTCGCCGCACCTGCGCTCCCGGTACGAGGTCGGTCGCGCGCTCGCCGACGGGCGCGACGTCGAGGTCGTCGAGCTGCGGGCGGCGCTCGTCATCGGCGCGGGGAGCTCCTCGTACCGCATGCTCGAGGCGGTGGCGACGGAGCTGCCGATCACGCCGCACACGGACTGGACGCGCACCCTCACGCAGCCCGTCGCCCTCGCCGACGCCGTCGAGTACCTCAAGGCCGGCCTCGACCTGCCCCCCGGGGTGCACGACATCGGCGGTCCCGACGTCGTGAGCTTCGAGGACCTCGTCAGCGCCTACCGGACGGCGGCCGGGCTCGCGGCCCTCCCGGAGGTCGACGTCCCGCTCCTGCCCCGCGCCGTCGCGTCACCCGTCGCCGCGGTCCTGTCCGATCTGGACCCCGCCCTCACGCGTGCGCTCATCGCGAGCGCCGAGTACGACACGCTCGTGCGTCCCGAGCACGACGTCTCGGCGCACTGCGACCACCGCCCGCTGGCACTGACGGAGATGCTCCAGCTCGCCCAGCCCTGACGCGTCGCCCGAGCACGCGGGGACCCGGCGCGGACGCCGGGCCCCCGGGCCACGGGAGGGTCAGACGTGCGCGGACCGGCCCCAGGCCCCCGCCTGCTTGCCGGCGTCGGGAGCCGCGAGCTCGCGATCCGCGGCGTCGGTGAAGCGCAGGATGACCTCGCGGAGCTTGATGAGGTCGTCGGTGACGAGCGCCTGGGGGCCGTCGCACAGCGCCAGCTCGGGCCGCGGGTGCACGTCGATGATGACGCCGTCGGCACCCACCGCGATGGCGGCCTTCGTGAGGGGGATCACGAGGTCCCGCTTGCCACCCGAGTGGGACGGGTCGACGATGACCGGCAGGTGGGTCAGCGCCTGCGCGACCGGCACGGCCGAGACGTCGAGGGTGTTGCGGGTCGACGGCTCGTAGGTCCGGATGCCGCGCTCGCAGAGCACGACCTGGAGGTTGCCCGTGTGGGCGATGTACTCGGCGGCCATGATCCACTCGTCGATCGTGGCGGTCATGCCGCGCTTCAGCAGCACGGGCTTGCCGGCGAGCCCGACCTCCTTGAGGAGCTGGAAGTTCTGCATGTTGCGGGTGCCGACCTGGAGCATGTCGGCCTTCGCGGCCACGGTCTCGACGTCGGCCGGGGTCACGACCTCGGTGACGAACGGCATCTCGAGCTCGCGTGCGACGTCGGCGAGGATGTCGAGCCCCTGCTCGCCGAGGCCCTGGAAGGCGTACGGCGAGGTGCGGGGCTTGTAGGCGCCGCCCCGGAGGATCGAGGCGCCGGCGTCCTTGGCCATGCGGCAGGCCGCGCGGGTCTGGTCCTCGGTCTCGACGGCGCACGGTCCCGCGATCAGGGTGAACGTCTCGCGTCCGATCGGGACGTCCTTCACCCACACCGTCGACGGCCGCGGGTGGGTCTCGATGGAGACGAGCTTGTAGGGCTTCGAGACCCGGATGACGTCCTCGACGCCGGGGAAGGCGTGCAGGGGGAGCTCGGCGAACTGCGTCAGGTCACCCACCAGCCCGATGATGGTCTGGTGCTTGCCGCGCGAGACGAACGCCTCACCGCCGACCTCGCCGACGGCGTTGATGACCTTCGTCACGTCCTCGTCGCTCGCGCTACCGCGCATGACGACCACCATGGTGGTGTCCTCTCTGGCCATGTGCTCCCCGGTCTTCACGGATCCGATGGGCCCGGGAACGGAAAGGAGCCCCGGGCGTCGTCCCCGGGGCTCACGTTCGTGTGTATCCGTCAGATGCTCACGACGACCGGCCCCGGCTCGAGAAAGCCGGTGCCATAGAACCAGAAGGTCGCGGAGGTCGTGTTCACGGCCGGGACGGTACCACCTGTGGCGCCGTGCGCCGAACGCGCGACGACGCGGGTCCCCGTCGCCCGCCGTGGGCGTGACCACCTCGACCGGAGGACGGCCCGGCGCGCCTACGCTGCGCGCGACCGTCCGTCCCGTCGCCCAAGGCCCCGCGACCGTGCGCTGCCCCTCCTGTCGGTCCTCCAACGAGGACGGCGCCAACTTCTGCACGCGGTGCGGGACGGCGATGTCGGACGTGGGCGCGACGACCCAGCTCGACCGGGACGCCCTGGGCGAGCTCGCCGGGGCCGGGGACGACGAGGACGACGAGGACGACGACCCCACGGACCCCGGTGGCGGCGAGGACGAGTTCGCGGCCATCCGTCGGTCGGGGGACGACCTCCGCCGGTGCCCGGCCTGCGGGGCGGCGAACTCGCCCCGGCGGATGCTGTGCGGCCGCTGCGGTGCGGACCTCGAGACCGGGGAGCCCGCCACGCGGGCGCCCCGGGAGGCGTTCTCGGCCGCCCTGGGCCCGGCCGGCGAGCGCAGCATGGGCCTCAACCGCACCGTCCTCGCGATCGTGACGGCCGGCGTGTTGATCGGTGGGGGGCTCGGCGCGATGGTCGCACTGGGCGTCGGGCCCTTCGCCGGCGGCGGGGAGGGCCCGCCCCCCGCCGTGTTCGACGACGCCCGGTACGCCGGCCCCCCGGACGACCTCGACCCCCCCGCGGTGGGTGCGTCGACGACGCACGAGCCCGTCGCCGACCGCGTCTTCGACCCGCAGCTCATGCTCGACGGCGACGTCACGACGGCGTGGAACAACGCGGGCCAGGACGCCCCCTCGGGCGTCGGCGAGGAGCTGCGCGTCGAGTTCTCGGAGCCGGTGTGGCTGACGGGCATCGTCCTCGCCAACGGCGACCAGCGCGACGACGACCGCTACCTCGGCAACGCCCGGGTCCAGCGTGCGCGGGTGATCCTCGACGCCGGCGTGAGCTTCACCGTGACGTTCCTCGACGAGCAGGGCCGACAGGCGGTGCGGCTCGACGTCCCCGAGCTCACCACGGGGCTGCGCATCGAGATCCTCGAGACCTACCCCGGCGACACCTACGACGACCTCGCGATCTCCGAGCTCGGCTTCCGTGGCTACATCGCCGACGCCGAGGACGCCGAGGTCGCGCGCGAGCGTGCCCGCTTCCCGAGGGTCGTCCGCACCGAGGAGTGAGCGTTCGCTGCTGCGCTCAGCGCCAGA
>JAHWJY010000201.1 GCA_019348135.1 Actinomycetota bacterium | reverse complement strand
GCGCCGAGGCCGCCGACCTCGGCGATCATCATCGTGCCGGCCTCGAACTTGTGCGGCAGCTCGTTCCAGGTGACGCCGTCGAGACGGACGTCGAGGATCATCTCGCCACCGGTCAGGAAGGGCGGCATCGACTCGAGCACCTCGGGGCGTCCGAGCAGCACCCCGACGCCGGTCGGTCCGCACATCTTGTGCCCGGTGAAGGCGTAGAAGTCGACGTCGAGGTCGCGGAAGTCGACCGCCAGGTGCGGAACGGCCTGGGAGCCGTCGACGAGCACGCGGCAGCCGGGGTTCGCGTCGCGGGCCTGGGCCGCGAGGGTCTTCACGTCGTTGATGCTGCCCAGCACGTTCGAGACGTGGCTGACCGCGAGGAACGACACCCGGCCGTCGGCGAGCAGCCCCGGCACGGCGTCGGTGTCGAGACGGCCGTCCTCGGTCAGCGGGATGTAGCGGATCTCGAAGCCGAGGTCCTGCTGCGCGTGGAGCCACGGCACGATGTTGGCGTGGTGCTCCATGTGGGTGGTGAGCAGGACGTCGCCCTCGCCGAGGCGCCGGCGCACGTAGCTGTACGCCACGAGGTTGATGGCCTCGGTCGAGTTCTTCGTGAAGATCGTGCCCTCGACGGGGGCGTTGGTGAACGCCGCGACCTTGTGGCGGGCGCCCTCGAAGAGGTCGGTGGCCTCCTCGGCGAGGCGGTACACGCCGCGGTGGACGTTGCTGCGGTAGCGCTCGTAGTACTCGTCCATGACGTCGAGGACCGCCCGCGGCGTCTGCGAGGACGCCGCGGAGTCGAGGTAGACGAGCCGCGTGTCGTGGACCTCCCGCGCGAGCGTCGGGAAGTCCTTCCGGATCGTCGGGACGTCGATGGTCATCTGGCCTCCTGCTCGGCCGCGCTCAGGCGCGGGCGACCGTCGCGATCTCCTCGTAGCCGCCCTCTTCGAGCTCGTCGGCGAGCTCGGGACCACCGGACTTCACGATGCGCCCGTCGAGCATGACGTGCACCTCGTCCGGCTTGATGTAGCGCAGGATGCGCGTGTAGTGCGTGATGATCAGCACCCCGAGGTCCGGGCCGCG
Organism: Actinomycetota bacterium; assembly: GCA_019348135.1. GTDB lineage: Bacteria > Actinomycetota > Nitriliruptoria > Nitriliruptorales > Nitriliruptoraceae > JAHWJY01. The sequence continues at coordinate 2,985 of JAHWJY010000201.1, read as the reverse complement.
CAGGCGGTCCACGCCCTCGGCGACGGTCTTCAGAGCGTCCACGTCGAGGCCGGAGTCGGTCTCGTCGAGCACGGCGAGCTCGGGGGTGAGCATCGCCATCTGGAGGATCTCGAAGCGCTTCTTCTCGCCGCCCGAGAACCCCTCGTTGACCGAGCGCTGCAGGAACGCCTGGTCGACGTGCAGGTCGGCCATCTGCTCCTTGAGCTCGGTCATGAACTGGCGGACCGGCAGCTCCTCGCCGCGGCGGGCGTTGACGGCCGTGCGCAGGAAGTTCGTGACGGAGACGCCCGGCACCTCGACGGGGTACTGCATCGCGAGGAACACGCCGGCGCGGGCGCGCTCGTCGGGGGTCCACTCAGCGATGTCGTCGCCCTTGAAGCGGATGGAGCCACCGGTCACGGTGTAGGCGGGGTGTCCGGCGATCGCGTAGGCGAGCGTCGACTTGCCGGAGCCGTTCGGGCCCATGAGCGCGAGGGTCTTGCCCTTGTCGAGGTCGAGCGTGACGCCGGACAGGATCTCTTCGCCCTGCACCTCGACGGTGAGGTCGCGGATCTCGAGGTCAGCCATGCGGGTTCAACTCTCTTCGTGTGGTGTGTGCGGGAAGCGGGGAGGTCAGTGGTCCGGGTAGGGCGCGTCGTTCATGGGCGCGGTGACGTCCACGAGGACGGCGTCGCCGTCGCGCTGGACCGGGAAGACGGGGACGGCGGTGGTGGCGGGGAGCGACGACGGGGCGCCCGTCCGCAGGTCGAACATCGACCCGTGCAGCGAGCACTCGATGGCGCAGTCCCAGATCATGCCCTCGGAGAGGGAGTAGTCCTGGTGCGAGCAGGTGTCGTGGATGGCGAACACCTCGTCGCCGACCAGCACGAGGCTCACCGGCACGCCGGCGACGTCCACCCGGTGCGGGATGTTCTCGGTCAGCGCCGACAGGTCGGCGGCCTTCTCGAACGCCATCAGGCCACCTCGCCGGGGGCGACGTCGGCGATGCGGCCGACGCCGACACGGGACAGGTCGGCGGCCTCGATCTCGCGGTCGATGTGCGCGAGCGTGCGCTCCTGGACGCCGGGGAGGTCGAGCTTCTCGAGCACCTCGCGGAAGAAGCCGTAGACCATCAGGCGCAGCGCCTGCTCGCGCGGGATGCCGCGGGCCTCGAGGTAGAACAGCTGGCGCGCGTCGATCTGGCCGGTCGCGGAGCCGTGGCCGGCGGTGATGTCGGCGCAGTGGATCTCGAGGAACGGGGTCGAGTCCGCCCGGGCGCCGTCCGTGAGGATGAGGCTGCGGTTGGTCTCGTTGGTGTCGGTGCCGACGGCGTCCTTCTCGACGAGGACGTTGCCGCGGAAGACCGTGCGGCTCTTGCCCTGCAGCGCCCCCTTGTAGAGGACGTCCGACGTCGCGCGCGGCGCGATGTGGCGGATGTAGGGCTGCATGTCGAACCACTGGCCCTCGTCGGCGAAGTACACACCGAGCGGGAAGCAGGACGCGCCCTCGCCGACCAGGTCGACCTCGGGGCGGATCCGGACCGTGGTGCCGCCGATGTTGACCGCGAGGTGGCGGTAGGTGCCGCCACGGTGCACGGCCGCCTTCTGCAGCGACAGGTGGGCGACGTGGCCGCTCCACTCCTGCAGCGACACGAGGTCGACCGCGGAGGACTCGCCGACGACGACCTCGACGACCTCGTCCACGAGGGTCTTGCGGTCGGCGTCCTCGCCGTCGGCGATGCCGCCGCCGGAGTGCTCGAGGTAGACGACGGCGCGGCTGTGCCGGCCGGTGACGATCAGCACGCGCGGGAGGTGGGTCCCGGGGCTCGTCGCGTGGACCTGGATGCCGACGGGAGCGTCGAGCTCGACGTCGTCGGGGACGTACACGAACACGCCGGCCGTCCAGGCCGCGTCGGAGGCGGTGATCGTGCGGTCCTCGTCGCCGCCGGTGCCCTCGTCGTCGGAGGTGGTGAGCGACCCGAGGTGGGTGCGGACGAGGTCGGCGTGGGTCTCGGCGGCGGCCGACAGGTCCATCACGACCACGCCGCGCTCGACGAGCGCCGCCGGGACGGTGGCCTCGACGAGCTCACCGTCGACGATGCGCGCGAGCGCGGTCGCCACGTCGAGCGAGGTCGTGAGGCCCGCCGGCGTGGCGGTGTCCCCGGCCTCGGTCACGATCGGCAGACCGACGTCGAAGCGCTTCGCGAACGGGGTGGAGCGCCAGTACTCGTCGTTGCGGCTGTCGGGCCACGCCTGGTCGAGGAAGCGCTTGAGCGCGGCGGCGCGGCGGTCGCGCAGCCACGAGGGCTCCCCCGCGGCGTCGGAGCGCGCCGCGAGGAAGTCCTCGGAGAGATCGTCGAAGGGGGTCGTCATCCGATCGCGCCCTCCATCTCGAGCGCGATCAGGCGGTTCAGCTCCACCGCGTACTCCATCGGGAGCTCGCGGGCGATCGGCTCGATGAAGCCACGGACGATCATCGCCATCGCCTCGTCCTCCTCGATGCCCCGCGACTGCATGTAGAAGAGCTGGTCGTCGGACACCTTCGAGACCGTGGCCTCGTGCTCGATCGTGGCGTCGTCCTCCTCGATCTCCATGTAGGGGTAGGTGTCGGAGCGCGACTCGGCGTCGAGCATCAGCGCGTCGCACTTGACCGCCGCGCGGGCGTTGTGGGCGCCCTCCTGGACCGCGACGAGGCCGCGGTAGGAGGTCCGGCCGTTGCCCTTCGACACCGACTTCGAGAGGATGTTCGAGGTGGTGTTCGGCGCGGCGTGGACCATCTTGGCGCCGGCGTCCTGGTGCTGGCCGTCCGCGGCGTACGCCACCGACAGGACCTCGCCCTTGGCGCCCTCGCCCATCAGCCACACGGCCGGGTACTTCATCGTGACCTTGGAGCCGATGTTGCCGTCGATCCACTCCATCGTGGCGTTCTCGTAGGCGGCGGCCCGCTTGGTGACGAGGTTGTAGACGTTGGTCGACCAGTTCTGGATGGTCGTGTAGCGGACGCGGG
>JAHWJY010000064.1 GCA_019348135.1 Actinomycetota bacterium | reverse complement strand
TCGTGGTCGCCCACAGCTGCTCGGCGTCCATCTCGCCGAGCCCCTTGAAGCGCTGGACGTCCACGTTGGTGGAGCGCTTGAACTCCGTGCGCATGAGCGAGTCGCGCTCCTTGTCGCTCATGGCGTACGCGACCTTGTCACCCTTGCGGAGCTGGTAGAGCGGCGGCTGGGCGATGAAGAGGTGGCCGTCCTGGATCAGCTGCGGCATCAGCCGGTAGAAGAAGGTGAGCAGCAGCGTCGTGATGTGCCCACCGTCGACGTCGGCGTCGGCCATCAGGATGATGCGGCCGTAGCGCAGGCGGTCGTAGTCGAAGTCGGGTGCGACCCCCGTGCCGATGGCCTTGACGAGCGCCTGGATCTCGGCGTTCTCGAGCACCCGGCGCAGCTGCGCCTTCTCGACGTTCAGCACCTTGCCGCGCAGCGGCAGGATCGCCTGGGTGTGGCGGTCGCGGGCCATCTTCGACGACCCGCCGGCCGAGTCGCCCTCGACGATGTAGAGCTCGGTCTCGTCGGAGTTGCGTGAGGTGCAGTCGGCGAGCTTGCCCGGGAGGCCCGCGGACTGGGAGTCCAGCAGTCCCTTGCGGCGGGTGAGCTCGCGCGCGGCCTTCGCGGCCTGCCGGGACTTCGCGGCGACCACGGCGCGCTTCACGATGCGGTTGCCGCCGGCCTTGTTCTTCGCGAGCCAGCGCTTGAGCTCCTCGGAGACGACCTGCTCGACGTAGCCCCGGGCCACCGACGACCCGAGCCGTCCCTTGGTCTGGCCCTCGAACTGCGGATCGGGGAGCTTCAGGGAGATGACCACCACCAGACCCTCGCGGAGGTCGTCGCCGGTGAGGTCGGGGTCCTTCTTCGTCGTGGCCCGGGAGGTCTTGGCGAACTCCTTGAACGTCCGCGTCACGGCGAGACGGAACCCCTCCTCGTGGGTGCCCCCGTCCGCGGTCCGGACGATGTTGACGTAGCTGCGCATGCGCTCGTCGTGGAAGCCCTCGGTCCAGGTCAGGGCGATGTCGAGCGCGACGCGCCGGCCCTCGTACTCGCCCTCGTGGGAGATCTCGATCGGTGGGACCATGGGGTCCTTGCCGTGGAGGAGCTCACCGACGAAGTCGACGAGCCCGTTCTTGAACCGGAACGTCTCGGAGCGCCCGTCGCGCTCGTCGGCCAGCACGCACGTGAGCTTGGGGTTGAGCAGCGCGGTCTCGCGCAGGCGCTGGGCGACGGTGTCGTAGCGGATCTCGGTCGTCTCGAAGATGTCGGGGTCGGGCCAGAAGCGCACGGTCGTGCCGTGCCCCTTCTTGGCGTTCATCTTCTTCAGGCCCTCGACCTTGTCACCGCGCTCGAACGCGATGAAGTGCCGGGACCCGTCGCGGACGACCTCGACCTCGGTGCGCTGCGACAGGGCGTTGACGACCGACACGCCGACACCGTGGAGGCCACCGGAGACGGCGTAGGCCTGCTGGTCGAACTTGCCGCCGGCGTGCAGGGTCGTGAGCGCCAGCTCCACCGCCGGCTTCTTCTCGGTCGGGTGCTTGTCGACCGGGATGCCGCGGCCGTCGTCGACGACCTGCACGCCACCGTCCTCGAGGAGACGGACCTCGATGCGCTTGCAGTGGCCGGCGAGGTGCTCGTCGACGGCGTTGTCGACGACCTCCCAGACGAGGTGGTGGAGCCCGCCAGCATCGGTCGACCCGATGTACATCGCGGGGCGCCGGCGCACACCCTCGAGTCCCTTGAGGACGCTGATGCTCTTCGCGCTGTACTCGGTCATCTCGCATCCGGGGCGGGGGAGGGGGGCAGGAGGTGGAGGAAGGCAGCGGGCCAGGGGTGCAGGTGGCCGCACCGTACGGGATGGCTCCGAGCTGACCGAACACCTGTGCTGCCGGTCCGCCGCCGGGGCGCGGCGTCGCTAGCGTCGCGACCTCCCGTTCCCCGACGCCCGAGGACGACGTGACGGCGCTGCGCTCCGCGCTCGAGGTGGGACCGCTGCCGTCCTCGACGACGTCGCCGGGTGCCGGGATCCTCGACGAGGACGCCCCGGAGACCACCCGCGAGGCGTTCGACCTCATGCTCGAGACGCTCCAGGCGCTCGGGGCGGCGATCGTCGCGCGCGTGCCGTTGATCGCGATCGCGCTCGTGATCGTCGTGATCGGTGTCGTCGTGGGTGGCTGGGTGGCGCGCACCACGACCCGGGGGATGCGACGGACCAACGCGGACGCGATGGTCGTGAGCCTCACCTCGCGCCTCGTCCGCATCGCGGTCGTCGTCGCGTTCCTGCTGCTCGCACTGTCGGTCACGGGGATCTCGGTCGGGGCGTTGCTGGCGTCCCTCGGCATCGCCGGCCTGGCGTTGGCGTTCGCGCTGCAGAACATCCTCGAGAACTTCGTGTCGGGGATCCTGCTGCTGTCGCGGAAGCCGTTCCGCGCCGGCGACCAGATCCGCATCGGCGAGCTCGAGGGCACCGTGGACGACATCGACCTGCGGGTCACGAAGCTCGTCGACTACAACGGCGAGCTGCTGCTCATCCCCAACGCGGACGTGTTCCGGTCCACGCTGGTGAACCGCACCCGGCGCGGCATGCGCCGCACCGTCGTCGAGGTCGGCATCGACTACCGCGACGACCACGACCGCGCCCGCGAGGTCATCCTCCGAGCCGTCCAGGGCGTCGACGGGGTGCAGAAGATGCCCCCTCCCGAGGTCCAGGTCGTCGCCTTCGGGGAGTCGAGCGTCGACCTCGAGGTCCGGTACTGGACCGATCCGCACAACGCCGAGGTCCTGCGGCTGCGCGACGTCGTGCTGCGGCGGGTCAAGTCCGCCATCAGCGAGGCCGGCATGACCATCCCGTGGCCCATCCGCACCGTGGCGTTCGACGGACGTGAGGGGACGGGCGGGCCCAGCGAGGCCGGCGACATCGGACGCTCCGGACCGGACGGGCGGGACCTCTAGCGAAGAGTGACTAGTCAACTGCGGGTCGTCGCCGTACCCTCTGGAGCGGGGGAGGAGGGGCGACGTGTTGCGGCGAGCGGAGCACCGGTCCGGGACGGACCACCACCATGCGGGCGACGACCGCCTGTTCGAGGACCGGGAGGACGACGGCCTCGTGGTCGTCGACGGGGCGCGCCGGGTCCGGCTGATCGACCACCGGGCCCGCGCCCTCCTCGGGGAGCTCGTCGCGGTCGGCGACACACCTCCGCCCGTGTTCCTCGCCGCCGGCGTCATCACCCTGCACGGGCTCGAGCACGGCAGCGCCCAGGCGGTCGAGCTGCGGGTCCAGCGCAGCCGCGTGGACGGCGGCGAGGGCTGGACCATCGCGGTCGCGGACGTCACCGAACGGCGCTCGCCCGAGGACGAGGCGGCCGAGCTCCTGTCCGCGGTGTGCCACGAGATGCGGACGCCGATCGCGGGGATCGTGGGCTACACGGACGCGCTCCAGCAGGGCTGGGGTGACCTCGACGCCGAGCGGCGCGAGGCGTTCCTGGGGGTCATCAGCCGCCAGGGACAGCGCCTCACGCGGCTGGTGGACGACCTCGTCGCGCTGTCGCGACCGGGACGCGGGCTCGAGGTCCGCCCCGAGGCGGTCGACGTCGCCCCATCGGTCGCCGAGGTCCTCGCGCTGCTCGGCCCCGACGTCGACGGCATCGAGCTGCGGGCCGATCCCGGGGTCACGGTCCGCGTCGACCCGTACCACCTCCAGAACATCGTGACCAACCTCGTCACCAACGCGCGCAAGTACGGCCGGCCGCCCGTGGTCGTCGAGGTCGTCCGCGATGGACGGCAGGGGCGGATCCTCGTCCGCGACGCGGGTCCGGGGGTGCCCGACGGCTTCGTCGAGCGGATGTGGGACCGGTTCTCGCGCGCACGGGTCGAGGACGGTGCCGCGGCGACGGGCAGCGGGCTGGGGCTCGCCGTCGTGGCGAGCCTCACTGCGGCCAACGGTGGGCGCGTGGCCTACGAACCGTGCGAGCCCACCGGTGCCTGTTTCACGGTCTCGCTGCCGCTCGTGCTCGAGGTGTGACGCGCTGACAGGGGTGGCCACCGGACGCCACTAGTCTCGGCCGTCACCGTCGGGAAGGTGTTGCGTGCCGGTCGAGACCACCGCCATCGAGGGACTGCTGGTCGTGCGGTGGGAGACGCACGGCGACGAGCGGGGGTTCTTCCGCCAGACCTACCAGGTCCGGGAGCTGACCGAGGCGCTCGGGCGTGAGCCCGTCCTGCGCCAGGGCAACCACTCGCGCTCCGCGCCGGGGGTCCTGCGCGGGTTCCACGCGGAGCCGTGGGACAAGCTGGTCTACGTCGTCCGCGGACAGGCGATGGCGGCGATCGCCGACATCCGCCCCGACAGCGCCACCTTCGGCGAGGTCGCCACCTTCCGGCTCGGGGAGGAGCCGGACGGCGAGCGCATCCGGCTGTTCATCTCCGAGGGGCTGGCGAACTCGTTCTGCACCTACGGCGACGGGACCGTCGACTACCTCTACGACGTCTCGGACTACTGGCGCCCCGACATCGACAAGCCCGCGGTCGCGTGGGACGACCCCGACCTCGGCGTGTCGTGGCCGGTCGACGACCCCACGCTGTCCGAGGCCGATCGCGCCAACCCCACCCTCCGGGAGCTCTTCCCGGACCACCCGCGCTTCTCGTCGTGATCGTGGACCGGAACGATTCCGCTGATATCGTTCCCCTCGCTCGGGTGGTGCCCGGGAGGCGAGAGGTGGCGCGGTGAGGCAGGAGCCGGCGACGGTGCTGGGGACGCGGGTCGACCCGACGTCCGAGCCCTTCGTGCGCAACCGCGAGGCCAACCTCGAGCTCCTCGCGAAGCTCGACGAGGCCCTCGCCCAGGCGCGCGCCGGCGGCGGCCCCGAGAAGGTCGAGCGCCACCGCGGCCGCGGCAAGCTCCTGATCCGCGAGCGCATCGCGCTGCTCCTCGACCGGGGCTCGCCGTGGCTCGAGCTGCAGCCGCTCGCCGGCTGGGGGAGCGACTTCCACGTCGGTGGCTCGACCGTGCAGGGCATCGGGGTGATCAACGGCGTCGAGTGCCTCGTCGGCGGCGCGGACGCCACCGTCAAGGGCGGCGCGATGAACCCGCACTCGGTGCGCAAGGGCCTGCGTGGCCTCCAGATCGCGCGCGAGAACCGCCTCCCGGCGATCAACCTGACCGAGTCCGCCGGCGCCGACCTCCGGTCGCAGAAGGACATCTTCGTCCCCGGTGGGAGGACGTTCCACGACCTCACCGCGCTGTCGAAGGCCGGCATCCCCACCATCTCGATCGTGTTCGGGTCCTCCACCGCCGGCGGGGCGTACGTCCCCGGCATGAGCGACTACACCGTCCTCATCAAGGAGCGCTCCAAGGTCTTCCTCGGCGGCCCGCCGCTCGTGAAGATGGCGACCGGCGAGGACGCCGACGAGGAGGAGCTCGGCGGGGCGGAGATGCACGCCCGCACCTCGGGGCTCGGCGACTACCTCGCCGACGACGAGCTCGACGCCATCCGCACGGCCCGCCGCATCGTCGGCCACCTCGACTGGAGCAAGCTCGGTCCCGGACCGTCGCTGCCTGCGGACGACCCCGTGCACGACCCCGAGGAGCTCCTCGGCATCGCGAGCGTCGACCTCCGCGAGCCGTTCGACTCGCGCGAGGTGCTGGGCCGGATCCTCGACGGCTCCCGCTTCGAGGAGTTCAAGGCCGCGTACGGCACCAACCTCGTGACCGGCTGGGGGAGCCTCCACGGCTTCCCGATCGGTGTGCTCGCCAACAACGGCGTGCTGTTCAGCCAGGAGGCCGAGAAGGGCGCCCAGTTCATCCAGCTGTGCAACCAGGCCTCCGTCCCGATCCTGTTCTGCCAGAACATCACCGGGTTCATGGTCGGGACCCGCTACGAGCAGGGCGGGATCATCAAGGACGGCGCCAAGCTCATCAACGCCGTGTCGAACTCCGAGGTCCCGCACCTCACGCTCATGATGGGCGCGTCCTACGGGGCCGGGAACTACGGCATGGCCGGCCGCGCCTACGACCCCCGGTTCCTGTTCACGTGGCCCAACCACCACATCGCGGTCATGGGTCCGCAGCAGCTCGCCGGCGTGCTGTCGATCGTCGCCCGGTCCGCGGCCGAGAACCGCGGCGAGCCGTACGACGACGAACAGGACCAGGCGATCCGGCAGATGGTCGAGACCCAGATCGAGGCCGAGTCCAACGCCCTCTTCGCGTCCGGTCAGGGCTGGGACGACGGCGTCATCGACCCGCGCGACACCCGCCACGTGCTCGGCATGGCGCTGTCGGCGGTCCACACCAACGAGGTGGCCGGCGCGTCCGGCTACGGGGTGTTCCGGATGTGAGCGGCTCCGTGACGAAGGTGCTGATCGCGAACCGCGGAGAGATCGCGGTCCGCGTCGCCCGCACGTGCCGCGAGATGGGCCTCGCGACCGTCGCCGTCTTCTCCGACGCCGACGCCGACGCGCTCCACGTCGAGGTGTGCGACGAGGCCGTCCGCATCGGCGGGCCGGCGCCCGCCGACTCCTACCTCCGTGGCGACGCGATCGTCGACGCCGCGCGACGGACGGGAGCGGACGCGGTCCACCCCGGCTTCGGGTTCCTGTCCGAGAACGCCGCCTTCGGGCAGGCCGTGCTCGATGCGGGACTCGTCTGGATCGGCCCCTCGCCGGACGCCATCGCGGCGATGGGGGACAAGCTCGAGGCGAAGCGTCGGATGGCCGACGCCGGCGTCCCGCTGCTCCCGAGCGTGGACCTCGGCGCCGAGGAGCGCGACGACCTCGACGCGCTGGCCGACGAGGTCGGCTTCCCCCTGATGGTCAAGGCCGCGGCCGGTGGTGGCGGCAAGGGGATGCGCGTCGTCCGGTCGTCCCCGGAGCTGGCCGACGCGGTCGCGGCGGCCCAGCGCGAGGCCGTCGGGGCGTTCGGCGACGGGCGGGTCTTCCTCGAGCGCTACGTCGAGGCCCCGCGGCACGTCGAGATCCAGATCCTCGGCGACCGCCACGGCACCGTCGTGCACGTCTTCGAGCGCGAGTGCTCGATCCAGCGTCGGCACCAGAAGGTCATCGAGGAGTCCCCGTCGACGGTCCTGACCGAGGACGTCCGCACGGCGATGGGCGCCGCGGCCGTCGCCGCCGGCGAGGCCATCGGCTACGAGAGCGCGGGCACGGTCGAGTTCATCCTCGACGCCTCGGACCCGTCCGCCCCGACGTTCGCCTTCCTCGAGGTGAACACCCGGCTCCAGGTCGAGCACCCGGTGACCGAGCTCGTGACCGGGCTCGACCTCGTCCGGCTGCAGCTGCTGGTCGCCATGGGCGAGCCGCTGCCCTTCTCGCAGGCCGACCTGCACCAGGACGGCCACGCGATCGAGGCGCGGCTGTACGCCGAGGACCCGGCCAACGGCTACCTCCCGGCGACGGGCACGCTCCACGCGTTCGAGCCCGCCGCGGTCGAGGGCGTCCGGTACGACACCGGCGTGCGCAGCGGGGACGTGGTGTCGCCGCACTACGACCCCATGCTCGCCAAGGTCGTCGCCTGGGCGCCGACCCGGGGCGAGGCCGCGGCGCGGCTGGCCCGCGCGCTGGAGCGGACCGTCGTCCACGGCGTCCGCACGAACCGCGACCTCCTCGTGCACGTGCTGCGGGACGAGGACTTCCTCGCCGGCGCCACGACCACGGACTTCCTGCCCGAGCGCTTCCCCGACGACGGCGCGCGCGCCTTCGTCCCGGCACGCGAGGCCGTCGAGACCGCGGCGGTGGCGGTCGCACTCGCCGACGCGGCGGTGCCGGCCGCGGGGCCCGCCGGCGTCCTCGCCTCCATCCCGCCGGGGTTCGCGAACGTGCCGCTCGTGGACCCGACCGTGACCTACCGCGCCGGCGAGGACGACGTCGTGGTCGGTTGGCGGCGCCGGCGTGACGGAGCCGCCGATGTGACCGTCGGGGACCGCAGCCTCACCGCCCACCTCGTCGCACGGGACGCCGGGACCGTCACGATCGAGCTCGACGGCCACCGCCAGCGGGTGCGACGCTCGACCGTCGCGCGCGAGCACCACGTCGTCACGGCCGCCGGCGCGGTCACGCTCGTCGAGGAGCCGCGGTTCCCGGACCCCGCCGCGGAGGAGGTCACGGGCGCGAGCCTCGCCCCGATGCCGGGGGCGGTCGCGACCGTCGCGGTCGAGGTCGGCGCCACGGTCACCGCCGGCGACCTGCTCGTCACGCTCGAGGCGATGAAGATGGAGCATCGCATCACCTCGGCGGTCGACGGCACCGTCACCGAGGTCCGCGTGACCACGGGCCAGCAGGTGGACGCCGACGACGTGCTCGTCGTCGTCACCCCGCCCGACGACGACGCCGACGAGCCCGCCGACGGGTCCTCGTAGCGACCTGGTCCGGACGTCCGGACCAGGTCGGTACGGAGACGGTCAGGTGGGGCGGGACGCGACGCCGGCGGCGAAGGCGAGGAACGTCGTGGCCATCGCCATGACGGTGAGGTCGGCGACGTCGCGGGTGACGTCGACCTCCACCAGGTCGGCGGAGACGACCGCGGGGTGGGCGCCGGCGAGGCGGGCGGCGTCGGCGAGCTGGCGCGGGGTCATGCCCCCGGGTCGGGCCCCGGGACAGCCGGGGGCGAACGCCCGGTCGAGGACGTCGATGTCGAGGTCGACGTGGACGGCGTCGGACCGCCCCGCGAGCTCGTCGAGGGCCTCGGCGACGACGGCCCCGATCCCGCGCCGCTCGACCTGCGGCATTGTCACGACCCGGATCCCGTGCTCCTGCGCCCACCGGCGGTAGGTCCGCGAGTTCGCGAACGAGTGGATGCCGACCTGCACGACGTGGTCGCCGGGGAGCCCCGCCTCGAGGAGCGCGCGGATGGGCGCGCCGTTCGTGATGCCCGCGTCGGTCACGCGGACGTCGTGGTGCGCATCGAAGGTGAGCACGCCGAACCGCTCGGTCGGCGCGTCGCGGAGGCCGGCCACGAGCGGGTAGGTGATGACGTTGTCGCCGCCGAGGAAGACGTGGACCGGACCCGGCGACAGCTCCGCGGCCGCGCGCTCGATCGCGGCGACGGCGTCGGTGGGGTCGAGACCGGCGATGTCCCAGTCGCCGCGATCGGCCACCGGGAGGTCGAGGAGGTCCACCCCGGACTCGCCGTCGAAGGTCGAGAACCGGGCCAGGACCTCGCGCAGCGCCGGCGGCGTGCGCCACGCCTCGGACGGGCTGATCGACGCGGCCGACGTCGGCGCCCCGACGACGACGAGACGCGGCTCGGCGTCGGCGCGTGCGAGCCACTCGGAGGCGCGCGGCCAGTGCGGGTCCGGAGCGGTCATGCCGCCGAGGCTAGTGGCCGCCGGTGCCGGCCGATGCGGCCCGAGGCAGCGCTCGAGCGGACAGGGCGAGGCTCCCCGCCACGACCACGACGGCCCCCAGCGCCAGACGCAGCCCGACGAGGTCGGCGAGGTAGCCGATCAGCGGCGGGCCGACGAGGAACCCGGCGTAGCCGACCGCCGCGACCGCCGCGACGGCCGCGCCCTGCGACGACCCGGGGACGTCGCCGGCGGAGGAGAACGCGATCGGCATGATGGCCGCGATGCCGACGCCGGCGACCGCGAACCCCGCCAGCGCCCCGACCGGCGTGTCGGCCGCGAGCGCGAGCAGCATCCCGCCGGCGGCGACGGCGCCGCCGGCGCGGACCACGGGGCGGCGACCGAAGCGGGCGGTGACGCGGTCGCCGAGCAGCCGCACCACGGCCATCGTCGCGGAGAACACGACGTAGGCCGACGCGGCGACGCCGGCGCCCGTCCCGAGGACACGCTCGAGGTACAGGCCGCCCCAGTCGGCGACGGCGCCCTCGCTCAGCGCCGCGGCGAAGGCGATGCCTCCGAGGAGCCACAGCCGGCCCCTCGGGAGCGCGAACACCCGCCGGGGGCCGTCGCGGTCCACCTCCGCGGCGTCGGAGGTCCGGGACGCGACGACGCCGGCGACCGCCACCACCACGGCGGCGACGCCGAGGTGGCCGCCCGTGCCGACGCCGGCCCACACGGTGAGGCCGGCCACCGCCGTGCCGACGAGGGCTCCGACGCTCCACAGCCCGTGCAGCCCGACGACGATCGGGCGGCCGTACCGCGACTCCAGGGAGACCCCCTGGCCGTTCATCGCGACGTCCATCGAGGTGCCGCCGGCCGACAGGACGCACAGCAGCCCGAACAGCGAGGCGACGTCGTCCGCCAGGGCCACCAGCGCCAGCCCCGCCGCCCCGAGCACGGCCCCACCGGCCGTGACCGCACGGGCCCCGACGCGGGTCGTGAGCCCGCCGGCGAGGGGGAGGGTCACGACCGTCGCCAGGGCGAGGCCGAGCAGCGCCTGACCGACCTCACGCTCGGACAGGGCGAGGTCACCGGCGATGCGCGGGATGCGACCGATCCACGAGCCCCACAGCGCGCCGTTGACGAGGAACGCCAGGCCGACCCTCAGGCGGTCGCGCCGGAGGGTCGCCGGCACCGCCGCGGCGTGCTCGGTCCGTGCCACCGGCGGTCCCTCCGTCGTCGGGCCGCGGACGCTAGCGGCGGCGGGCCGGCGGGTTCCGCGCAGCGCACACGGAGCAGGAGTCGCCGGCGGACGCGTCGAAGAGCGACGGCAGTGGACCACCCTCCAGGAGACCGAACGTGCGTCGAACCACCGTCATCGGCTCGGCACTGATCGTGCTGAGCCTCGCCTTCGCCCCCCTGACGGATGCCCTGCGCTACGACGGTCAGCGACAGCACCTCCAGAAGGAGCGCTTCGTCAGCTCGCTGGCGGCGCCGTCCGAGCGCCTGACCGACCAGGCCTGCGTCGATGGGCTGGCCGCGGGCGTGTTCCCGTGCTCGGGCATCGACCTCCTGAGCTTCGTGCCGGACGACGAGATGTTCACCGACGGGGTGGCGCCGCTCGGGGCCGGCCTGTCCGACATCTGGGGCTGGACCTCGCCCGACTCGGGCGACAACTACGTCTTCTTCGGCAAGACGAACGGCACGGCGTTCTACCGGGTCACCGACCCGACGGACCCCGTCTACCTCGGCGAGGTCCCGAACCCCGGGCCGGCGGAGCTGGTCTGGCACGACATCAAGGTCAACGACGGCTACGCCTACATCGTGTCCGAGACGCCGGGTCACGGCGTGCAGGTCGTCGACCTCTCGATGCTCGACGGGATGGGCGAGGCGCCGGTCACGCCGTTCCCGATCCCGCAGGTCGGCCACTACGCCATGGACGGGACCGCGCACAACATCGTGATCGACGAGGACAACGACACCGTCTACCTCGTCGGCTCCGGCCAGGTCCTCGGCCTGGGCGGCGCGTGCACGACGGAGGGCAAGGTCGGCGACAACGCCGGCCTGCACGCCATCGACGTGTCGGTGCCCAACGCTCCCGTCTACCTCGGCTGCCACGTCGGCGAGGGCTACGTCCACGACGCCCACTGCGTCGAGTACCACGGGCCCGACGTGGAACACCAGGGCAAGCCCATCTGCGTCACGGCGCACGAGGACGGCGTCGCCGTCGTCGACGTGACCGACATCACCGCGCCGGTCACGCTCTCCGACACCGCCACCGCACCGGACAGCCTCGACGTCTACCCGGACGTCTCCTACAGCCACCAGGGCTGGCTGTCCGAGGACCACGCGTACTACTTCCACGGCGACGAGCTCGACGAGAACGGTGACCGTCCCACGCGGACGTTCATCTTCGACCTGACGGACCTCGACCGGATCGCGCTCTACGAGGCGTTCGAGCACCAGGGTCTGCCCGGCGAGGGCGACCTGGTGGACGGCTACCGCGTGAACATCGACCACAACATGTACACGCACCAGGGCCTGCTCTACCAGAGCGACTACGAGGCCGGGCTCCGCGTGTTCGACTACACCCAGGTGGGTCAGGACCTCGGCAACGGCGAGACGGGGACGCTCCGCGAGGTGGCGCACTTCGACACCTACCCGGAGTCGAACCTCGCCGAGTTCAACGGGACCTGGTCGAACTACCCGTACTTCGCCGACGGCACGATCGCGGTGAGCGGGATCGGCGAGGGCCTGTTCCTGCTCAAGCTGGACGAGGGGCTGATCCCCGGCACCGCCAGCTGACCCCATCCGCTCCACGGACGAGGCCCGGACATCCGTCCGGGCCTCGCTCGTCGGTCGACCGACGTGGCCTACTCGTCGCCGCTCGAGAGGTAGCGCTGCTTGATGGAGTCGACGACCCCCGCGTCGGCGAGGGTGGTCGTGTCCCCGAGCTGCTTGTCCTCGGCGATGTCCTTCAGCAGCCGCCGCATGATCTTGCCGGAGCGGGTCTTCGGGAGGTCGTCGGTGAACAGCAGCGACGCGGGCTTCGCGATGGGCGAGATCTGCTTGGCGACGTGGTCACGCAGCTCCTGACCGAGCGCCTCCGAGACCTCGATGCCGCCGCGGACGGTGACGAACGCGGCGATCGCCTGCCCGGTGTCGGCGTCGGCGCGGCCGATGACGGCCGCCTCGGCGACGGACGGATGCGACACCAGCGCCGACTCGACCTCCGTCGTCGAGATGCGGTGCCCGGAGATGTTCATGACGTCGTCGACGCGGCCGAGCAGCCAGAAGTAGCCGTCCGCGTCGCGCTTGGCGCCGTCGCCGGCGAAGTAGCGCCCCTCGAACCGCGACCAGTACGTGTCGCGGTAGCGCTCGTCGTCACCCCAGATGCCGCGCAGCATCGACGGCCACGGCTGGTCGAGCACGAGGTAGCCGCCGCCGGGGACGCCGGCGGACCCGCCGCTCTCGTCGACGACGTCCGCGGAGACGCCGGGGAGCGGGAAGGTCGCGGAGCCCGGCTTGGTCGTGGTCGCGCCCGGCAGCGGGCTGATCATGATGGCGCCCGTCTCGGTCTGCCACCACGTGTCGACGATGGGGCAGCTCCCCTTGCCGATGGTCTGGTGGTACCAGATCCACGCCTCGGGGTTGATGGGCTC